>CAZZIC010000005.1:19248-25850 GCA_964653985.1 uncultured archaeon
CGGAATCAAACCTAAAAATGCTGCAGTTAACAGAGTCCCGGTAGCAAAAGAGATAAGCCCCGTGACGAGTTTTCTTTGAGATTCTTCATTAAAAAGCGTAAAAAGGGCTGCAGCGGTGACAGCACCGACACTTCCTAAGACACTGAAAAGAATAATATACCAAATCATTTGTCCTACCTTATTTATAAGTTATGCTGTCTTTTTATTGAATAATGAATTTACGGTAATTCGTAATTTAAAATATGAGTAAGGGAATATAAGAATTACGATCCATCGTAAAAATCAGGTTAATTCTTCAATATAATATAATAAAAAATATAGAAAATGTTGGGCTATTTATTATCGAATAAGAAAAATCTTACTTAAGAAAACAAGAAAAGGCATTAAAACAATAAAAATACTTCGAGGAGTTTCCTTATTAGAAAAGCAATAGATTTTATTTGTTATAGCTGTAAAAAGCATTTTGAAATTGAACAGATAGAATATCAATGTCCAGAATGTAATGGAATACTGTTGTATAATACTGATCTTACAGAGTTTAAAACTAAATTCAAAAAAGTTAGCCATACCCCTAATTTTTGGGAGTTCGCATTTGCTTTTCCTCCTATTCCTGAAGGATTTATGATTACCTTGGGTGAGGGAGGAACCGTTTGCAGAAAGTCTAAAAGATTAGGCGAAATTCTGGGAGTTAAAAACTTGTTCTTTAAAGATGAGATTCATAATCCAACCAATTCCTTTAAGGATAGAACTGCAGCTCTTTTGACCTCTCATGCAAGGAGTTGGGATTATAAGAAGGTAATTTGTGGTTCTAATGGAAATCAAGGGGCATCAATGGCAGCTTATACGTCCCTGGAAGGAATGGAATGCTTAAATATCATTCCTCAAGGTATTGATGTTGGAAAAGAAGCCCAGATAATTGCTTACAATTCAAAAATTAAAGTGAAAGGAAATTCAGTAGATAAGGCTATATTAGAAACAATAAAACCCAAATATAACAAATATTATCAAGCTACCCCTGAATTCAATCCTTTAACCCTTGAAGCCCAGAAAACCATAGCATTTGAAATATATCTCCAAATGGATAACATAGATTGGGTAATTATTCCGATGGGGAGTGGTGGATTATTGGTTAGTTTGTGGAAAGGATTCAATGAACTTCATGAAGCTGAAATTATTAAAGAGTTACCAAAATTTATTGGAGTGCAATCACAGACTTTATCCCCTATTGTCTCCAAATATAGAGGAAAAACTTTCAAAAATAAAGAAGAACTAATTTCAAATATCAAGTCCTATGCCTTAGGAACCTTAGTGAGAAAACCTCTTTATAAAGATCTGGCAGTTGATGCGATTAAAAAAACTAATGGAATAGCTCTAGATGTACCCGAAAATTTAATATTAACATCTTTGGAAGATTTAGGAAGAAATGAAGGAATCTTTGCCGAACCCTCTTCTGCAATGACAGTCGCTGCATTGAATGTTTTAAAACAAGAGGATACAATTAAATCAACTGATACTGTAGTATGTTTAATAACAGCAAGCGGTCTTAAAGCTCCTTATGTCTTAGAAGCGATTTCTTCCAGAACCAAAACTTTAGGAACGGGAGGGATTTTAAGCACAAAACTAAAAATTCTTTCTCAAATCTCAATTTCTAGTAAAAAAGGTATCTATGGGTCAAAGCTTAAGGATATTATCGGTTCTGTTAGTTTACCCGCCATTTATCAGCATTTAAAGGATCTCGAATCAAAGGATCTTATCGAAAGGAAAAAAGAAGGAAAAAATGTACTCTATTTTATCACAGAGGAGGGTAAAAAGGCACTGGAAGCCCTTGAAGTTCTAATTAAATTAATCTAATTGGGGTTTTCTATAAAGACTTTATCGAAAACTTGAGGTAAACTTTCCATTAAGCTTTTTCTTAATGAAACAGTAAGCAAGAGTGAAACAATAATACCTACCAAATATTGGATTATACCATTCAAAAAGAATTCATAGAGTGCTGCAGGTACTCCAAAAAGAAAAACTTCATAGAAAAAGTATCCGAATACCATTATAAGTCCACCTAAGACAACCGCAACTATATCTCGAAGACCAATCCTCTCAATAGCTCGTTTGGGGTCTGCAATTAATCCAACCACCAAACCTTCCAAACCTTTAATTAAAAGCGTTCCAGGAGCGTAGAGATTATATCCCAATATGATATCTCCAAGCATTGATCCTAATCCACCCGCAAGTCCACCAACTAAGGGTCCAAATAGAAGACCAGCAATCATAACCCCCGCATCACCAATATTTATAAACCCTTGGGTAGCTGGTACAGGAATCGCAATGATGATTGTTAAGACACAGATTAATGCTGCAAAGATTGCAATTAATGAAATATTTAGAGCGTTTAATGGAAAATAATATCCAAAAAAACTCTTTTCCTCTGAAATATATTCATTTTCAGATTTATCCATATTAGCTTTCATAATTACAATAATATATAAGTTTTAACTTATATATAAGTTTGATCCTAGACATTCATCTTATAAAATAAAATATAAGAAAAATATCACTTTGATTGACACTTAGGACAATAATATCCATGTCTGCCTGAAATCTCAATCCTCTCAATTTTACTCTCACAAACCGGACAAGTTGCCTTTTTATCCCTATGAGACATAATAAAGCTGTCTGGGAGGGATTCGTTTTTTGCCCTTGCTTCGATTGCTACTTTCAAAATCTGTTTCATAGAATCAAATATTTGAATTAATTTCTTTTCACTAAGAGTACTGACTCGAATCTTTGGATAGACTTTCGCTTGGAATAAAATTTCATCGGAATATTCATTTCCTATTCCCGCTAAGGCATTCTGATCCATTAGGGCACTTTTAATATAAGATCTACTTTTATTATCCATGATTTCCAGAAATTCATCTTGATCAACTTCCAGCGCATCGGGGCCTAATTCTTCCTCCTCAATGAACTCATCAATATCTTTAATTAATTTCACTTCTCCTAATTTACGCACGGAAATATATGAGAGATAATCTCCACTTTTAAATTCAAAAATTATTTTACTATATTCTGGTTCATCATCGGTAGAAGCATGATACATTAAATCTCCGCTCATTCCAAAATGGAAAAGAAGATTTTCGGAGCTTAATTTAACAAAAAGCCATTTTCCATGTCGTTTCGAATCTTCAATTTTTTTACCTTTTACTCCTTTTGTAAATTCTTCCTTCAGCATTTTGAGAACATAATCGTCCTTAATTCTTACATCTTTAATAACCTTGTTCAAAGAAGTATTATCAAGGTGTTTTTTGTAAGATTCTACTTCCGGTAATTCGGGCATAAAATCACTTCGCTTTTATCTCCTCATAAACATTTTTAAATTTTAAATAATCTCGTTATAATATATTCATTAAGGAAATTAAAAACAGACATCTTTTCATAAATTCGGTTAAATACAATAATAATCCCCATATTGAGATAAAGATTGAAATCGAAAAAATATTGAATGTATAGGATTAGAATTAGCTTTAGTTAAAAAGATCTTGATGAATATGGGGAGAGTCTTTACGTTAGTATTAGAATTAAAGAAAACCCATCAAAAGGAACTAAATTTACAATCTTAGTACCAAAAGCTTAAAATTGTAATGATTTTTGTAAAAACAATTATATCTCTAAATTTTAAAATTTAAATAATCTTGATTTTATTGGTAATTAGATTAAATACAAGATAAGAAAAAATAATCAACTTTTACTAGTTTGAATATAGAATCTTCCCTTTCAGAGCTTTATAATAAAGTTTTAGAGAATAATTTCAAAAAATCAGAATTTATAAACTTATTATTATCCACTTTAGAAATTAGTGAGGATTTTAAAACTCAAAAGATTTGTTTGTATTATTTGAGTCAATTTTCATTAAGAAAACATGACTTTTTTAAACTCCTTGAGAATCATGCTGTTTCAAATGAAGAAGAAATAATTCGATTAAGGGCAATTAAAGTCTTAATAAACAATGATAGAAAGAATATAAAGACTCTTTTAGATTGGGTGATTGAAAATGAAAACTCAGACTATGTTCTAATTAGATTAGAAAAGCTTTTAAGGAAGAGACATAGAGGAGTTTTACAGAGTCAATATAAAAAGATCTTAAAAATCTTCGGCGAAAAGTTTAATGTTATCCCTTTCGAAATCCCCTTTTATTTTGATCTTCAATTTCAATTATTCAATATGAATGATCATAAAAATTTGAATTTGAATATTAAAAATAGCTTACTAACTAACTTTAAAAGCAATATTAAAAATGGAGCCAAAAGATTCGTTGTCCAAAATGGATTTACTATTGGCTTAGATTTAACCGATTTCGGATTAATCTCTCTCCCAGCTTCAATAAAAACATTAAGAAAGTTAGAAATATTGATTCTCAAGAAAAATTTAATTAGATCATTACCAAATTCAATAAAACATCTGAAAGAACTAACTACATTGGATTTAAGTCAAAATAAAATAACGATTCTCAATGATATATTTTACGATAATAAGAAATTAACTAATTTAAGTCTTAGTAGAAATTATAAAATTGAAGATATACCACAATCACTAAAGATCCAAGTCGACAAATTAATTAAGAAAAGATATGTAAAAATTGGACTAGATCCCAAGGAAGCTTATGTTATTGGACTTTTCCAACTCTTAACTGGAAGGGCAATAGAAGGAAGAGAGTTTCAAAATGGAAGAGCTTCTCTAGAATCGAGATATAGCATGAAATTTGAGACAAATAAAGGAGGTAAAGTTATTGGACTCTACTTATGTAATCCCCATTTCTTTAGGATCCCGTTTATTCCTGAAGATTTAGGAGATCTTAATTTTCTGGAGGTTTTACATCTCCCAGAAAATGATATAAAATCAGTTCCAAAAAGTATAAAGAATCTCTCAAAACTAAGGAAAATCGATCTTAAGTTAAATAAAATTCAAAAATTCCCTCTTAGTATAACCTCAATAAGGAAAATAGAGTACATTGATTTTTCTTTTAATTTTATCGACAGATTACCTGAAGAAATAGAAAATCTTCATAATCTTAAATCCTTGAGCTTAAAACATAATCAGATAGAAAAGATTCCAAAAACATTGCAAAATCTTAATAAACTTAAGTTCCTTGACCTAAGTTATAATAATATTAAAACCACATTCGAATCAATTGGAAATTATGAAAACCTTACATATCTAAACCTTAGTCATAATAAAATTGAAGAAATCCCGAATAATATCAAAAAGTTAAAATCTTTAAAAAAATTGGATTTAAGTTATAATCATATTAAATATATTCCGGAAGCTCTTTCAAAACTTGATTCACTTGAACAATTAGATTTAAATTGTAATCCCTTGAGCAAAAAACTTGAAATTAATAAAAGCATCAAGAATATAAAACACATAGATTTGAGAATTAATTCCTTTGAACAATTTGCAAAATCCAAAGTTAAATAATTTTCCTGAAAATTAAAAAAAGTTTAAAAAAAAATTTGTATTTATTAGAATTAAAAGGAGCTGTAGGTAATAAATCTCTTATCAGAACCGATGGAATAGATTTCAAAACTCTTTCCTTTTTTTGTTTCACAAGACATTTGAATCAAGGGAAACAAATAAATTGGCGTTGTGATTTTTACGCTGTCATCCTTTTTAAAATCTTTATGTTGATCTTCGGCTCTTGAAACTGTCTTCTTAATTTTCTTATTGTAATAACCTAAGGAGGGTTCAACTTTTTTATCGAGGGTTTTAAAATCATTAAACTTAATTCCTTCAACTTCTTCTATTAATTCATGTAGATCTTCTCCAATTTCCTTTTCATAAGTTGTTTTACCACTGCTAAAGAGATATGGAACATTACTTTCAGAAGTCTTAAATGGAACTGCGGCTATTTTATATCTATAGAAATTTTTATGGCCTTTACATTCCTTACAAGACTCTGTTAGTTTACCTGTTCCATGACAATCGCCACAAGGGTATTTAAATTTTACTTTTTCTTTATCTTGTTCTTCGCCAACATAAATCTTCATCTTATCTTCTACCGTTCCGGTCCCTTTACAATTTTTACACTTTTCTTCCAGAAATCCTTTTCCCTTGCATTCTTTACATGGAACGGGCTCGATACTATCATACATCGGAACTGCAACATCACCGTCCCAATTTTCCTTATCCACGTCCTTTTTAAACTTATAAAAGTCTTCTTTAGCTATTTTATCAGCTCTAACAACTTCCTCTTCTTCCTTTTTCTTTACAGGGGCAACTCTTCTTTTAATTTCGAAATAAATTGCAGCTTCTTTCATTGTATCTTGAACAGTTTCCGCTGCTGAAATATTATTAGTAGAAAATACAGCTCCTTTCGTTCCAAATTGTTTTTCTAATTTTTTTTTATCCGTTCTTACTGTTTTTTCTAACCATTTATTAAAAATATCATCTACATTAGGAGATTTAATTGTTACATCTGGCATTGATTATTTTCACCTTTATTTACATTTATGTATGTTTTTAGTTAGTTTTCAATCAATTCCTTACATTAATAAAATAATAGATATGGATCGAATTTAAAAATATGTGAGAGGTAGGAATAAAATTATAAA
>CAZZIC010000005.1:25950-59474 GCA_964653985.1 uncultured archaeon
TATTTTAAACAATGGGTAGATAATAGTGGGTTAGCTGATTGGGTTGAACATTTCTTAAATCAAGGAAATGAGGAGAAGTTGAAAGAAATCCAAGGAGTTTTTCACGAAATAAAGGATGTTTTTGGATTTTAACCCAATTTAAAACAGAATTCATAAAACAACAATATCTAGTATCCACTCCTTTTACTTTTTATCATTTAATTCTTTTTCTTTATAAAATTTTGAAAATTAGGTATTTATAGATTAAAAGATTGTAAGAATTGACAATAAAATCTATATTTTACGCAATATTACTTTAAATAACGGGTATTTTCGATTTCTTAAAGCTAAACCAAATTCAATATTATGACTAATGTGAAAAAGAGATTTTTTATCGTAATAGATAGAAATGAGACACGAAAAAAGGATCTAATCTACAATGTGAATTTCTTTTATCTTAGACCATTAAAGAAAAAAAGGAAAAGATCATTTTCATTTATAAGTAAACCATTTTTTCGGGGGACTTTAAGATTTGGTTTAGATATGAAAGACAAAATGCGTCCATTGGCTTTTAATAAAATTTATCCCGATGGAACTATTAAAGCTGTAAATCCTCGACTATTCAAAAAATTCCTATTATCCGAGGAAAATCAATATATCGCATTTTCAAGTCAAAAAGATAAAGAAGATTTAACACCCGTCTTTGAAATGCTTGAAAATTTTCAGTATGATAAAGAGAATATTATCGAATTAACCTTTTGTAAATCTTGTTTGGAAGAAGGTAAATTTAAAATATTAGAGAAAGGAGCTCAGATTAAATCCATAAAAAATCAGATTATTTGCTCTAATTGCGCTATAGATTTGCTCAAAAAACATGCTAAAATGCGAGGTTTAGTAAAAGATGAATGGATTAGTCCAAAGCTTAAAAATTTCTTTAATCATATGATTTTAAAATTCAGAGATGTCAAAAAGGTATTGGATACTTTCAAACCAAACTTCAATCCAGCTTATAATAAGGACGTAACGATTTATGATGTAGAAGAAAATACTCCAGTTAGCAAGAAATATCTTGATTATAAAGTAGAGGATCTTGAAATACCTAAAAAGTTGAAGAGCGTTTTGAAACATTCAAATATAAAAACATTATTACCGATTCAAGCAATTTCTGTGGAAAATGGGCTTTTTTCAGAAAGGAATAATCAATTAATAATGGCTCCAACATCCGGAGGAAAAACATTGATTGGAGAATTAGCCGGTATCTCAAAAGTCTTACAAAATGAAGATTCTAAAATGCTCTATTTAGTACCAATAGTTGCATTGGCAAATACAAGAACAGAAGAATTTAAAGAAAGGTATAGAGATTTAGATATTTCAATTGTTAAAAAAATCGGAGAAACCTTAATTGATAAGAAAGAAAAAGATACATTAAAAAAACTCACCTCCGCGGATATCATTATAGCAACATATGAAGCAATTGATTACATTTTACGGAGTGGAAATAAGGCATTCTTGGGTAATATTGATACGATTCTTATTGACGAAATACAAACTTTAATTGAGCCAGAACGGGGCTTTTTACTTGATGGGCTTACAGCCCGCCTTAAAACAATATATGGAAAAGCTCAATATCTCTATTTAAGTGCGACTATCGGAGAGCCCAGAATCTTAGCCGAAAAGTTAGATTGTAAACTTATTCAATATACAAATAGACCCGTTCCTGTAGAAAGACATTTAGTCCTCTGTCTAAATGAAAAAATTAAAGAAAAGCATATTGCAAAATTAGTAAGAACGGCTTTTTCCCGTAAATCTAAGTTCGGATATAAAGGACAGACGATCATTTTTACAAATGCGAGAAAGAAGTGTGAATCACTTGCTGATTATCTTTGGAAAAGGGGATTAAGAGTTCGTTCTTACCATTCAGGATTGACAAATGAAGAAAGATATAAAATTGAATCGGAATTTCAGTCTCAAAAAATTGCAGGAGTAGTCGCGACAGCCGCTCTTGCCGCAGGTGTAGATCTTCCAGCCAGACAAGTAATCTTTGAATCTTTAGCGATGGGTATCGAATGGTTAACGGTTGCAGATTTCGAACAGATGTTAGGGAGAGCAGGAAGGCTTAAAAAGCATGAACGAGGGGAAGCATACCTTCTAGTCCAACCAGAAAAGGTTTATTCCCCAGAAATGGAGATGACGGAAGAAAACATCGCTATACGACTTTTAGGGGGGAAAATTCGAGATTTCGAATTGGAACCAAATTATGATTTATCCTTAACCGAACTTTTGGCATATATCTCTATGTTTAATAAAGGAATAAAACGGGATAGCATCTATAAATTTAATAACTTGCTTATTAATGGAGATTATCATATTAATAAATTCATAGCTAAAATGCAAGATCTGGAAATCATTAAACTAAATGACGATGGATTTATAGAAGTAACTCAACTTGGTCGAGCAATCGCCAAAAGTTTTCTTTCTGTAGGGAAAAGTTTTGATATCATCAAACAAATCCGAGATAAAAAATACAGTATAATGGATGTAGTCTTAGATTTAAAACCATTAAAGAACGTGTATCTTTCAAAATCAGTGGTTGCTGACTTATCCAAAAATGTTAACATGAAATACTTTTCAAATAACTTTTTCAGCGCATCTGTACTTTCACTTATGGATGCAGAATACGTTAAAAAGCGAAAGTCATATTCACGAGATTTCATAGATTTGATCATGATTTGGATTAAGGAAATATTCAATTGTACTTGTAAGGAAAATCCTTATTGCGAATGTGGAAGATTAAACCTTGAAAGAATTATTTTCGATTTAAGGGTTGAGGAAAAATTTACTGTTGATGAAATCCATTATTACTTGGAAGATCATTATAAAATTTTAATTTTCAAAGGAGATTTGATTGATTTCTTGGAAAGTTTAATCTATTCCTTTGAAAGTATTAAAAATATCGCAGAAGGGCTTTCTAATTTGACTCCTAAACAGAAAACCGAATTAGAATCAATTCCGGAAATAGTGGAAGATATCAAATATATTTATGATTAGATGGTTTGAATTTCTATGATATCTTCATCTTTTAAATGATATTCCAGCCCAACACGTTTTTTTTCTTGACGAGCACCCTCTCTAATCACGGTTGCGTAATCAAATTTTTCATAAAAACTTCTATGTATTTTTATCGCAACTTCCTTTACCGTTGGATCGGAGTTAATAATAATTGGCTTGTCTGCTATAACCCCGTTATTCATAGTATATATCCTTATTTTACCTAATATGTCTAAAACTGTTTCTCCAAAATCATCCGGAAAGATTTCTTTTTTTACACTTGTACCGATGATCTCTGGAAATTTATCGGAGTACTTTTCTTTTAATTGTTCGAAGGTTTCTTCAGTGTGAGGTAGATCTCCCTTGGTTCCAAAAATAATTGCCTTTTTATATACGACCGAAGGATTTAAAGCATCAACAACTTGATTAAGATTTATTTCATCGTGAACTTTTACGATACAGTTTCTAATTCCGCTCTCAAAAACGATTTCTTTGATCTTCTCAGCTAATTCAAGGTTCTCTTTTGCTTCTTTGGTTAAAAAGAAAACTTGAATCTTATTAGAACCCGTCTTTTCAATCTCAATTGGAGGTGGTGACACATTAATTCTGATATCGGCTTTATAGAGTTCATCCATTAGTAATTCCATCTGAGCATCTACATCCCTTGATAAATCAATACAAAAACATAATACATCACATGCTCTTAATTGAGAGAGGATCTCTTTTCCATTCCCAATTCCTTTTTCCGCAGCTCCTTCCATAATCGATGGCATATCTACAATTTGGAATGACATTTTATCATATTTGTAAATCCCAATTTCGGGAATGGCTGTAAAATGTCCTATCTTTTCTTTAGCTGCTCCAGTTAGAAAACTGAGTAGAGATGTTTTTCCAGCACCAGGTGTATAGTAATCACTTATTAGTATTAATTGAATTCCCTCTTTTTTAATTGAAAATGGACTTACCGTTTTTGCCCCTTTAGCCCGTTCTTTCTTTTTTTCAAGCTCTCTTTTTAATTTAGCTAACCTTGACCGATTGAGAGCTACAATTTTTTCAGTTCCCTTGTGCTTTGGAACTAAGGAGATGAATTGTTCCAATTGCTTTATTTTTTCTTCTATGGAACCTGCATCGAGATATCTCTGATAAGCAGCTTGGGCTTCTGGACCTATATTACTAGACATTTTTAATTTTTTAGGGAGATAATTTTATCATAAACTATATATTTTTAAATTATATCCTTATTAAGATTTGTAGAGTACTAAATTAGGTAAGATAGATAAGAAAATAAAATTAAGGCTTAATTAAGTCTTAACGAGATCAGAATAAAGATCTAAACCGATCTTCGGTTTTTAGCTTTAAATCTCCGAGTATGTTATCAATACGTTCCTTAAAGTCCTGGAAGAATTTTGGCTTTTTAGAAAAAATATCATTCATGGAATAGCGGTTTAAAAAATGTTTATTGATTTCTTTTAACTGCTCTTTTACAATAGCTGATTCTGTATCTTTTTCGATAATTGCGTAGTATAATAAGGGCTGAGTATTGCCTTGCGTCAAATCCGAACCTGGTAAGGAAACCATTTCGGAAAAAACAACAAGCTTAAAAGAAGCCAAACTAACGGTGGAAATATCATCCTTAAATACTTCATTAGTGAAACTCTCGAGCGCAGAAAGAAATCCAGCTCTTAAATTAGGATCAAGAACATTATCTGAAGTTGAATAATATTTTATTTCTAACAAATTCCTATTCCCTAAATTTATTCCAACTTCAAGAATTGCCATATTTTTTCACTTTTTTATACAATCCCTAATAATAATCGAATAATCTTAATTTTTATAATTTTTTATTTCAAAAAGATGAAAATATTATATCTATTTAATTACTATTTTTGAATATTATTTAATGTTTAGCTTTCCTTTGTTTGATCGTTGATATTAGAATAATTCCATTCTTTCGGAAAATGAATTACATCGGGAATAATGACTTTAGATTGGCAATTGAAACATTTTTCGGGGCGTTCTCTATCTGAGATTTTCATATTACATTCTGAGCAAATATAATGGTGTTGCTCTAAATCTGATTTGATAAGTCTTATCTGTTCATCGAGTCGTTCAAGTTCTTTTTTGGAATATTCCATCAAGAGATCCTTTGCTTTTCTCAATTTATCGGTGTCCATATTAAAGTGGCAATTGGCGTTGCCTACTCTGACCGTTTGTAGTCCGTCAATTAGGGTTTCTAAGTGGGAAACTCTATTCTGAAATATCTTTAAATCATCTTCTAATTCTTTTTCAATCATCTTCATCTTCATTTTGCGATTATCATCTCCAATTTTGATTTAATGAATTCAATATAAGGTTGATAAAATTCTTTGTCTTGGGTGATTATAATCCATTCTCTCAAATTATCACTATATAACAAGTAGGTTTCATTTTCGGGATCAAAAGCAAATAAGAAAGAGGTTTGGTTGTGGTTTTTCTTGATCTCAAAAGTGTGAAATTCCTTTCCATTTGCTCTTACAATTTCTTTGGTTACTATTTTCATTTTTTTTATCATCTCTCAATTGTTTTACTTTTTATTATATTTTTTAATAAGGTGACTTGAAGTTCATCGTCGTGTTCTCTGTTCCGTTTAAACTCCTACAAAAAGAAACGAGACGCGGGGAGTTATTTGGCTTTTTGGAGGATCCAATGGTTTTTCTCCCAAGTCCAGAGCGCCGTAGAGTTACAATGCAAAATAAATAAAATCGGTTTCAAGAAAGTCCGTGCCTCATACACCTCTCAAGACTGCTGTAAATGCGGTGCGAGAGGGACGAGAGACGGGAAGACCTTTACTTGTAAAAACAGCAGTAGATTCCACTCTATACCGTTCCAAATCGACGCCGACCTCAACGCGGCGCGTGTCATCGCCGGCGCCCAATCGTGACATTTTAACACCAATAACCTCGGTATCCGCCTATACGGTGATGCCTACGCCCCTTGTCTCGGGCGACCATATCGCAGTCCTAAGAACTCGAGAAAGAGACAATGTTTAGCTGCTTTTTATAAGCGATGATAGTATTCCTCATTAAAGAACTTACTGTCATAGGGCCGACGCCACCCGGACTAGGAGTAATCTTACTAACTTTTTCAAGCACTCCATCAAAATCAACATCACCACATAATTTCCCATCCACTCTATTTGTTCCCACATCTATTATTACAGCACCTTCTTTAATTTTATCTCTTGTAATGAAATTGGGATGGCCCACTGCCACGACTAATATATCAGCTCGTTTAATATACGCTTCAATATTCTTTGTAGAGGTATGACATACTGAAATAGTCCCATTCCGTTTCAAAAACATAAACATTAGTGGTTTCCCAACGAGATTTGAACGATTGATGATGGTAATATCTTTTCCCTTAATGTCAATCTTATATGATTCAAGTAACTTAATTATTCCTTTAGGCGTACACGGAGCTAATTCTTCATTATAATCAAACAATTTTCCTCGATTCACATAATTAAATCCGTCAACATCTTTTAAAGGATTAATTTTTTGAATCAATTCATTTTCATAACTTCTTAAGGATTCTGGAAGAGGTATTTGAAGTAATATTCCATGCGTAGAAGCATCTTTATTCAACTTCTCTATCTCTTTGATTAGCTCTTCTTTCGAAATTGATTCATCTAACTTTACTGAGACTGAATTGATCCCAATTTCTTTACAAGTCCTATGCTTGATCCTAATATAAACTTTTGAGGCGGGGTCTTCACCAACTAAAATTGTTGCCAAGGTTGGAGTTATCCCCGTTTCAGAAACTAAAGTTGAGACCTCTTTTTTCATCTCGGAGTTCAACTCATTAGCTAATTTTTTGCCATCTAAAATTTTATTATCCTTCATAATCATAAGCAAATATCTGTTTAAATTAATAATCTCAAATCCGATTAAAATATATAAAATAAGTAAGCGGAAAAGATAAAAGTAATTTAAAAATTGAAATTGAAATTAAAATTAAAATTGAAATAAGAAATAGAATTAGATTTTTCTCTCTTGATAGATATAAAAACCTATTCCTACGGCAAATCCTATTATCGTTAACACGATTAAAAGAATTACCCAATTGAATTGAACCATTCCCACCTCTTCATTCAAAACATTTAATGAGGGGTTCAAAATCCTCAAGCTTTGAAAACCAAAATAGGTATTGACCATTGATGACTTGAGATTCGCAGCTTTATAATCTCCTTCAGAAAATCCACCATCTAATGTATTTTGATGATCCAGAATCCATTCAATTGTTTTGTCCGCATTATTAAAGTTTCCATTCAATGTTGATAGACCGTATATACAATAATAAGTGCTACTCAATAATGGAACATTTTCACTTTGATCTGGTATATATCCTCCCTCAAATGAATAAAATGACCGGAAATAGGTAATAGTATCATTTTTATTAGGCATAGAATTCGTTCTGTTTAAAGTCTCCAATGCCAAGATGGCATAAAATGTAGAGGATAAACGAGAAGATGCTTCAGGAGTTGCTCCAAATCCCCCATCGGAATTATTACAAGAGTAAATCCAATCTTCATGTACAGTGACATTTTCAAGTGTGAGATTTAAAAACTCAAAACTCTTTAACCCTAAATAGGTCGAAATTATATTCGATGAATTTGAAGATTCAGTAAATGAAAAACCTCCTCCAGATTGATTAAGAGCAAAGATATAATCTCGAGTATCATTATACAAGCCTCCTTCGAGTTGATATTCTAAAATATCTAGTGTTTGGAGGATATAATACAGATTGTAAAGACTAAGATTATTATTTTCTAACATTAAATCTAATTCATCCGTAAAAAAATTCTCAATACTAGTGGTATTGACTTTATTATTTACAATCTTATAATAATCAAGAATATCTAAGGCATAAGCAGTGGCTTCATAGGATGTTTCATTAGTGTTAACTTGTGAATTGGAAAATCCTGTTCCATTTTCAGTTTTATGATCTGTAATAAACTTGATAATTTCTCCCTTTCTCGATAAAGCAAAGACCATAGGAGCGAAAGTGAGAGTTACAACAAAAATTAATACGATGATAGATGAGCGCTGTAATTTACTTTTCAATTAAAATAGACCTCAATATGTTAATCCGAAATTTAATTCATTTTAATATGCCTTAAAATTAAAAATTAACGAAAATAAGAGGTAGAATTAGGTTTCAAAAATTTGGCTTATATCTCTATATAGAACATCAGGAGATTGGGTAAATTCTTCTTGAGTGATGAAAAGTTGTTGAAAAGAAGGAAGGCTTCCCAGTATTGCCGCTCCATAAAAGATCGCATATTGAAGGTTATCCGGTATAAAAAACTTCAAAGCGTTTTCTGAACTTTCAAACTCATCGGAAAATTCCATCGCTGGTTGAGGAACAGATTCAAAAGGTTTGGTCTCTTTCTCCTCGGTTTCCGTTAGTTTTTCTCCACAATAAGGACAGAAAAGGGACGTCTTGTCAGTAATTTCCTTCTGACAATTAGGACATTTATCAGGAAGTTTGGGATTTTCACCTGATTCATTTGAGCCCATATTAAGATCTATTTGAGTTGGTGTCATTTTTGCTCCACATTCAGGACAAGTAGTTTTTCCATCGCTTAAATCAACAATAGTACCACATTGAGGACAAGTATCTTTTGTCTTAGCCTCTACTTGGGCGGGTTGGAGTTGCCTCTTTTCTTGAGTCTCTTCTTCATCAAAATAAGGTTTTGGAATTTTTCCCAGTTGGGGTAATACATTGGTCAACTCTGTTTTCAACCTTTCTTCAAATCCGTTATGCATAAAATTTCCCCCTGACAAGGTTATATTTGTGACCAAATCACCCCAGTATCTCCGATCTACTTTTTGAATACTGGAAATTATTGCTTGTGTTATATTTTTTGTATTGGAACCTATCATGCTTGGTTCAAAAATAACTTCGGGAGCCTCATATAAAACATGGTTAGGGATGTTAATTTTAGAGCCGTCCGGCATCGCATAACTATATTGGTCTTCGATTTTTGGTGGATTATCGGGATCTAGTACAAAAAAGCAGTGTTTTTCTTTAATCACTCTTACAATCTCATCAATTGCTGAAGAAGATATATTAATTCCCTCTCTCATTAAGAGAGATTTTAAATTGTGAGTCACATCAATACCAGCAAGCGTTATTCTTTCAACAGCTTGCTCAATAATTTGCCCATTTATAATGGGGACGACCCACGTCTCGCCATCTCCACTTTCTACCACTAATCCAGTTGTTAAACCTACTGAAAAGCATGATAAAATTGGAGATGGGACCATAATTATACTATTTGCTCGATGGGTTTCGAACAATACTCTTGCAATAAATTCTTTAATTTCCTTCGAAACGAATAGTTTATCTACATAAAATACCGGATAATCGGAAAGACTTTCAATCCGTAAAAGACTATAAAATATATGATTCAAAATCTCATAATATGAATCCCAATCGGTAATTTGACTTCTTTCTATTGGATGTGATAACTTAAGGACTCCGCGCATCTTCATGGCGTCATCTCCAACATATAAGTTCCTAGTATCAACATCTACCATTACGGTCTGGTACTTTTCACTACCAACCAAGGTGGGAAATACATGTCGTGGTTCTCCCTCTCCAGCATATCCTACTTTTACATATGCGCTACCTATATCAACTACGATTGGCGTTCCTGGGCTTGGAGTTTCCATTTATATCAATTTTTATTTATCTTGTATTAAATAACTAAATTATTAGATTCAATATTATTATAATAATGCTCTTAATTAAATTTATTTTACACTTAAGTTAATAATTAAATTCCTTATATTTTGATTTTATATATTACATTTTTCATTTTTCTTTAAATGCATCATTTAGTTGTTCTAAAATTTGCCTTTCTAGGACTAATCCAACTAGTTCATTATTACGATTGACAACTGGTAAACGTTCTACATCATGTTTAAACATCTTTTTCGTGGCGTCTTTTATTGTATCATTCTCTTTTAAAATAAATGGTTCTGGGGTGTAGAGATCCTTCACCAATGTATTCGGAGATTCTAAAGAAACGGCAAACCTCGCTAACCGAATGTCTCTTTGGGTGATAATTCCTATTAGTTTGCCATTTTGCACTACAGGAAGACCTCCGATATTTTTTTTAAGCATCAAAAGCTCAGTTTTGCTAATTTTTTCTTCTGGTTTGATGTGTAAGGGATCTTTGATCATAATATCCTTAATCTTTATATTACCGAATTCTTCTAAATCCTTTCCCATATATATTCCCAAATAATGGTTTATAAAATTTAATAATGAATTCCTTAAAAATGATATAATAGCTTAAAATTAAAAATTATCTAATCATTGTGTTCCTTTAATTTCTTCTTAATCTTGGTTATTTCTCTATTCATATCTTTAAATCTTTCATTAAGATATTTCCCCCATTCATTCAACTTGACAGACCCACCACCACCATGTCCTCCTTTTTTGGTTTCTACGGGGGATTTTCCGGTTCTCCGCTCGATCCGTTTTAAAATATTCCACGCATACTTATATGAGTACCCTAGTTCCTCGGCAGCTTCTGTTAAGGAACCCTCTTGTTTTTGGTCTATAATGTCTAATAATTTATGCCAACCAGAACCTAATATACTTTTATCCTCAAAGGTTAACCATACTTTAATTCCGAAGCTGACTTTTGATTTTAATTCATCAACATTAGGTTCCTTATCCATAGTAATAACTATCTTTTTGTTAATTAAAAATTTATTCTATTAAGAGAAAAAACATTAAAGGAACAACTATTTATTCATTATAAGTATAATTAAAAAACTAAGGTACATACTATGTTTTCGGGAAGCAATTCGATTAAAAAGGGAACGCAAGTAATTGAGCATTTATATTATTTTTCAGAAAATCAGATGTTAGATTGCAACCAATACGCAATTTATAATAAACAATCCGATGAGATTGCTTTATTTGATGCGGGAAATGGCATCTCTTTCAAAGGTTTAGTTAAAGGAATGAGAGAGATAGGTCTTGATCCCGAAAAAATAACTAAGGTATTTTTGACGCATGAGCATGTAGATCATGTATTGGGTGTATATGTTTTACTTAACTCCCTTGACCATGAGCCAGAAATATATGCCTTCGGGGAGACAGCAAGTATCTTAAAGGAAGGAAATGAATCAAAGATTTTTCCAGGTAATTTAGGGATAAGTGCAAGTATGTTCGATTTAGAAATCATCCCTATTAACGTTAAAGAATTAGAAAAGTCTTCTAAAGTAAAAATCGGTTCTGAATTCAATTTTGATATCTATTACACTCCTGGGCATTCGGAAGGGTCCATTTGTTATTACGATAAAAATAAAAAGATCTTGATTCCGGGGGATCTAGTCTTTACGGGAGGGAGTTTTGGGAGATATGATTTTCCCGGTGGTTCTTTGAGGAAACTTCAAGAATCTATCAAATTTGTTAGTGATCTAGATGTAAACTACTTATTACCCGGACATATGGGAATATCAAAAAGTGGTAATGAGCAAATACAGCATTCTCTTAGAATGGTCCAATCATTGGGCTCTTATATTTAATTTATATATAATTTTCATATATTCCTTTTTCTCAATTTTTATAGATTATAACACAAGACCTTTTTATAGATTCAAATAATTATTCTAAATAATACAGATTATCGAGGTTATATTTAGATGAGTTCAGAAGAAGAAACACAAGAGAAAAAAGAAGAAACGAAGAAGAAAGGAATCCAAGAAGTAACATTAAGAAGTTATTCTAAAGTGATATTTTTCTACCCTCTATTCTTCGCATCTCTCGTTTTATGGATACTTCAATTCATATATGGAGATCCCATCGCTTTATTCGGATTTATATGGATGATATTTTTCGCTGCGAATCTTTTTGTTGTGGCCTTTGATTTTGGGAGCACAAAGTTTTTCATTTTACTCTTAGCAATAGTGATAATCGCTCTTTTAGTTATATTTCTCGTGTTACCAAATGTAGAAATAAGCGGACTACCAGCACCAGGAGAATTTAACATCGAAATGACGAGTATGTTTTACTTGATCGTCACAGTGATTTTAGGATTTATTTTGCTCCTTATAATAATCGCTGCACATTTAAACTACTGGAAAATCGAACGAAACGAGATTTACCATAAAACAGGATTGTTGGCCGATGCAAACAGATATCCTGTTCGAGACCTCAGAATTAAAAAGGAGATTACCGATGTATTTGAATTTCTCGTTCTTAGAGCGGGATCGATAACCTTATACACGGGTAAAGGTGAGGATTTCCGATTACCCACCGTACCAAATGTCAATAATAAAATTGAAGATTTAAACTATCTCCTTTCACATGTTAAAGTAGAAATTGACGAGTTAGACAATAAATAAAATCTTATTTATATTTTTTTTTTATAACTTTTGTTATAGATCTCTTATATTACTTGAGATGGGTTGGTGGGACATTATTAATTATTAATATAACTGTACAACCCTTTCTGGGTCAGAATAATTCTTAAGAGAGTAATGAATTTCAAGAAGAAAGGTTTTAAAAATATAAATTATAAGAAAAAAAATTTAGGATTTTTAATTAAGTTAATTAATCTAGTTGATCGGGTTCAACTGATATATGACTTAAAAGATAATCCAATTGCTTCTCCTTTTTATTAATGTTTATAACGGTCGGTAAGTGAATGACCTCATCAGCTCGACCCGGTAATAAAGTTATTGAGCCAGCACGTAAAATGAAAAACTCAAAAACATCAGTTATCTGTTTCCTCATTCTGAGACTTTTTACGGGGTATCGTTCTGCATCGCTGAATAATCCAGTCTTATGATAGATTTCATTTTGTTCGACTTTATAATAGTTAAAGTAAGCTCCAAGTACTTCCAATCCCAAAATGAGCGCAAAAATTATTGTTATAGTTAAGTAAAAGGTTGCTGTTAATCCAAGATTAAAATCAATGTTTAGTCCCGCTCCAAAATCTATGTTTGGAATTACCAAGAAAAACACAAGTAGTGCGATAACTACAATTGCTAATAGCAGGATAAAGAATTTGACCGTACTAAAATCAAAAGCAATCGTAAAAAGATTGGCGAAGAAGACAATTATCCAAATGTTCCCTAACCATGCTATAGGGCTAGGGAAGAAAAACTGAATTAGCCAAGCAACAAAGGAATAGATCAGCAAGGGGTAAAAGAATATTACCTTCGAATAATTCCTGAGAAGGACTTTATCTGTTTTATATTCATTTTCTTCTGACATTTTTGTTCAAATCTTATTTATTTTAATAAATTAATTAATTATTAAGTAAAATATAGTCTAGTTTGCTTTTAAGTTTATTTTATTATTGAATTCTTAGTAAAAGAATTCTATAAAAAATAATGAAAGTAAACTCCTTGATTTAGGTAGAGATTAATTGCAAGTAGTTAAAAGAAATATCATAAATAGGCGATATAGAAGTGAAGGATAGTAAATTAGATGAGCCTTCTTCTAGGTTAAAATCTTATTAAATACAATGTTTATGATAATATGCTTGGAATCTTTATTAAAAGTTTATACTTCATTGTCCCTATTCTTTAGATTTAAAAAAAATTCTTATTTTGTTAATCATTTTCTATATAAACAATGTTCAGTCCCGAAAATTTTCAAGAATATTCATCCTCACTCAACTCAATAATTAAAAAGTTAAATAAATATATTGAAAAAGAAAAACCCTCAAAACTCCCAAAGTATATAGGGAAATTAGTTGATTTAATAGATGATAAGGATCTACATATACCTATAACATATATATTAAGTGTCTTAGCCGAAAACTATCCAGAATTAATGGATGAGGAGATTATTGATCTTATCGAAACCTTTCTTAATTCTGAAAGTGAAAAGATTAGGCTGAACTCAATTTTAATTTTAGGATTTTATCTTTTAAATAATCTTAATAAGTTATCTAAAGACAGATTCCTTAAATTTCTCCAATTCTTAAAATCAGAAAACATTGATATAAGAAATAATAGCTATTATTTCATAAGTGAGTTCGCCAAGGAAAAACCTGAGATCATATGTTCACAAAAACAAATCCTATTAGATGCTCTTGAAATAGAGGAAGAGAACCCAACTAACTTAAAAACGCTCCTTAAGTTTATAAATCAATGTAATAACTTTAAGTTTAAAGAACTTTACCGATTACGTATAATATCTCAAGATCTATTATCAAAATACTATAATAAAAACAAGGAACTGTTAAAAAACATTATCTCCGTACTCAAAATAAAGTTTAATTCCCTACAAGATATTAATTTAGAAGAGATGAGCTTAGAGGGGCTGATTTCTTCGATAGAAGACATTTTCTTAATGAAGAAATACGATTTTAATAAATTATCAAGTAAAAAGAATATACCATTTAAGGATTTTATTAGAAACTTTAAGAAAAACGCACTTAAGGAAGAGGAAATCTATTTTTACGTAAATTATAAAAATAATGGTAAAAAAAGTACCATATTTTACGAGATTGAGCAAGACAAATTTGAAGATTTTTTTAATGTCAATGAGAAGATCTCTCGTGAAAAAATTTTAGATACATTTTCTGAGTTAATTGATGAGCCGGAAATCGAGAAATTTATCAAGACCCTAATCAAGATTAGACAATTGGAGTCGGGATATCTTTCCGAATTTTATTTTTATCCATTAAAATTCCTTAAATCTGAAATTATGAATAGTTATGAGAAGAAGGGGATGGTGAATCTTAAAGAATATAACTTTTTGCCCCCCGAATTCATTTACGACACTATTAAGGAAATGAGTAAAACAACGAAGAAAGAATTTTTAATGGACAAAAATGAGAAGGTGTTTTATTCCCTTTCTCAGTTGGAAAATCATATAAAGTCTCAAGCAACGAAAAATCCTTCAATTGATTTGAAGTTCTTTAGAAAACGACTCAAGGATCAAGATTTTAATAAGCTCCTTCAAAACTTACCAGAGGAGTATTTGACTAAATATCATCGAGGTACTTCATTTCTTACCAATATTGGAGAGTTAAAAATAAAACGAGAAATTGAAAATTCCAAGATTATAGGTTTTTTTGACTTGAATAAAATTTCTGAAAAATTAAAAATAAGCAAAATTTTACTAATGGATATTTTTGAGAATTACATAGATTTCCGAAGCGGAGTATGGGATAAAAATCGGGAAGTATTCTACTATTCCAAGTTGTTAACCAACAAAATAGATGAAATTAATAAAATCAAAGATGAAGAAGTCAAAAACGAGCGAATTAAAGCTCTCGCCAATGAGTTAAATATCAAGCGTGAACATATTATTAATAAAATTGATGAAAATTTAAAGTCATTGGGTAAAGAAATACAAAATCAAAACCAGATTAATATAAATAGATATCTTGAAAAAACGGGAATGGAATTGGAAAACTTCATGGATTTTGTTAATGAATTAGGTATGGATTACTTTAAAAAAGGAGATCTTTTAATCTTTGATAAGAAAAAAATCGAACAAGCCAAAAACGATATAAAGCAACTGATCTTTCAGCAATCAAAATCTAAAGATTATCTTTCTTTAGGAAACATAGATATTAAATCGGACTTAATGAAAAATTTAATCGAAGAATTACAGCAAGAAAATGAGCTCAAGGGGATATTCTATGAAGAACAAGGGGAAATTCGGTTTTACACCGAAAAAGGAATTAAAAGAATGATGTTAGAATCAACTTTCTTGTTTTCATTTCATGATTTATTTTATGGTAAAGAATTAAAGGAAATGGAAATTTCCATCTTGAAAGATATTTTTAAAGACCTAAGAAAAGAGAAGAAATTAAAAGGAACATTTAATGAAGAAACATTAACTTTTAGTAGTGAGGAAATGTTATTTGCTAAGGACTACAACGCATACTTAGATGAATTTGACCGATCGGTAAACAGATATATTCGGATTTTTAATAAAGAGTTTGAGAAGATCAAACGAATCTTAATCAAAAAAGAAGAAACCATTTTTCCTCAAGAGATAAAGGAAATTCAAGAAATAGTAGATCGAATAAATAAAAGATACGTTAAATGGCGGAATAGTCTTGATGCGTATATCACTCGGGTTAACAGGAAAGTCTTAAAAGATCAAGGGTATTCTGTAAAGAAATATAAGTCCGTTTCATTGGATCCTGATGAAAAGAAGGAGATCAAATCTTTTGCTGACGATCCTCTAGTAAAGAACCTTTTAGAAGGATTTAATGAATGGGTTAAATTATTCAACGAAATTGAATTAAAATATCCAAACATCATCTTCTATCAGAAAAAATTGATTCGAAATCCTGAAGATGAAAAGGTAAAGGAAAAACTAAATAACTTGCTATATAGTTTGAACCTGAGTGAAGGAAAAAGTTAAAAAATAGAAAAGGAAATACCAAAAACTCCTGCTAGCGATTAACTTAAAGAGATTCATCTCTCAACTTCAGAAATGAACTCATCTATATCAATCTTACCTTCCGACATTATTTTATAACTTCTTGGATTTGAACTTCCATTAAGCTCCAAAACACCCTTTTTTTGTAAAAATTTTAAGGATCTCCAAATAAAATTAATCTTAGAACGATTTGATGACTTAATATCATTACATCTTCTCACTCTTTTGGTATTTACAATATTAATATTGTTATCAATCAGTTTATTGATTGCTTCTAAGGTCTCTCTTAAATTTTTCAGAAAAAAGTCCATTTTCGACGGAACTCCCTCTTTAGATAAATTTGAATAAATAAACTCAATCAAAAAGATGTGAGTTAAAGAATTCTATTGTATATTTATTTTATTTTTTTTGGTATATAAATCTTTTTCAAAAATTGATATAATTGGATATCTAATTGGGTTTTTCAAATATATAGATGCGATTTTAAACTAAGTATCTCTAATCCTTACAATTAGACACAAAGTAAAGTAATTTTACATAATAAGTAAAAGATAAAATATTAAAAAGTTTTGGGTTTACTTAAAAAAGAAAATACAAAAAAGAAAACTCAATGGCGGAAGACTCGTTTTCCACAAAAAACTAAACTACAACCAAGTTCATTAGCTTTTTTAATCACCAATTCATCCCGTATTGAACCGCCTGGATTAATAATGGCTTTTGCTCCAGCGTTAACAGCGGCTTCTAATCCATCTGGAAAGGGGAAGAACGAATCAGTCCCCATATAGGACTTTTTTAATGCGTCTTCATGTCCGAATTCTTTTGCTTTTTGCACTGCGAGTTTTACTACATGAACCCTACTCTGCTGTCCAGCACCTATACCTATGGTATACATTCCATGTTTATATGTTTGAGCAAAACATGCCGAATTTGATTTTGCCCACTTCGAAACCCGATAAGCAAAAATTAAAGGCTCTTTTTCCTCTTCTTTTACTTCTCTTTCACTTACGACATTCCATTCTTTAATTATGGGTTTTGAATCATATTCTTGAACCAAAGCTCCTCCCAATGTTGATCTCAATTCGGGATTGCTATATATCTCGGCCCTTTTATTTAAAAGATTACCAAACTCTAAGATTCTCATATTTTCTTTTTGCTTTAAAATATCGAGAGCTTTTTTTTCAAAAGATGGGGCCATAATAACCTCTATGAAGATCTTTTCATCAATAATAAATTGGGCAACTTCTTCGGTAAGTTTTTGATTAACTCCCCAGATTCCACCGAAAGCAGAAAGAGGATCGCAACTAAAAGCCCTCTTTATTGATCTTAGCTGGTTATTTTTATCAATAGCTATCCCATTAGGAGAGGTATGCTTCAAAATAGCTGTAACATAATGGTCTTTCCCAAAATCTAAAAGCATTTGCATACATGAATCTATGTCTAAATAATTATTGAAAGAAATCTGTTTTCCCCCTAATTTTTTCAAGCTATGGAGTCCATATTTAGCAGACATATCTCGATAATAGGCTGCTTTTTGATCCCAGTTTTCACCATATCGACAATCTTGTACTTTCTCGAATGTTTTGACAAGGTTTTTTCCTAATAGTTTATCAGGGTTATATTCGGAGTAAAGATAATTTGCGATTGCGGCATTATAATCTGCCATGATATAGAATACTTCTCTCGCTAATTCAGCTCTGGTTTTTTCTGAAATGATCCCATCATTCTCCTTCAATTCCGTAATAATCGGAACATAATATTTCGGTTTTGGAACCACTACAACATCTGGAAAATTCTTTGCTGCGGCTCTTATCATCGTAGGACCTCCAATATCAATCATCTCCAAGGCTTCTTTAAGGTCCGTACTTGGCTGGCTGATGACATCCTTAAATGGATATAAATTACAAACTACCATATCAATTGGAGGGATGTCGTATTTTTGAGCTTCTTGAACATCTTGTTTATTCTCTCTTCTATATAGAATCCCACCCTCGATTTTAGGGTGTAGTGTTTTAACACGTCCCTCAAACATCTCAGGAGATGCGGTGTATTGAGAGATTTTTTTAATTTTAATTCCATTTTTTTCTAATAGGGCTCCAGTACCTCCTGTGGATAAGATTTCTATATTATACTGATTTACTAATTTCTTTACGAAATCAACTATTCCTGATTTCTCGTATACGCTAACCAGCGCACGTTCGATTTTTTTCATATTATATCTCAAGTTGAGTCTGTTTTTAGAATAACCTTGTAAAAAAAAGTTTCGCTTATCGTAAAAATTTTGTTAATATCTACTTAATAATATGCTTCAATGAAATCCGATTCAAACCAAGTAAAATGAGATACAAAAAAAATTTAATATTTTCCTAAAAGATCGTGTGGCTTTTGTTCTATAAGTCCTGCATGAGAAACAAATCCAATCTTGACAGTTCTCATTTCTTCTAAATTTTGAGCACCAGCATAGATCATTCCATTTTTGAGACCCTCATTTAGAGATGACAATACCCCGGAAAGATCACCGACATAAGGAATATAATCAGAAACTCCTTCAGCAAGCATCTTAGAACCTTCAATATATCTATCTGAAACATAACCTGAAGTTCTCGCTTCCTTACTCCCCATACCGCGGTATACTTTAACTTTTCTCCCTTGAATTGTATCGATATAGCCCGGACTTTCTGTACAGCCGGCAAAAAAGTGACCTGACATTATCATATCTGCCCCCAGTGCAAAAGCTTTTGGTAAATCTCCTGGGTTTTTAAATCCTCCATCTGCCACAACCTCTATATTAGGATCATAATCTTGTACAGCGTCCGCTACTTGAGCAGTAGCAAAGAGAGTGGGTGCTCCAACGCCCGTTTGAAGTGAAGTGGAACATATTGATCCTGACCCCATTCCAACCTTTAAGCCAATTAATCTATCCTCAGGAAAGTTTCGCTTTGTAATGATATTCTCTGCGGCTTCATAGGTTCCTATATTTCCAAGTACAAAATCAGATTCGAGGAAATTCATTAATCGGAGCGTATCTTCGATATCCTTATCTTTAAAAAAGTCTGCAACATCGGTAAAAAATATATCAACATATTTATCAATTTCCTTGAGCATTTCTTGCGCTTGAGGTGATTCTGGCACCTTCGGACTAATTGCCAAAGCACATAATAACCTCCCCTCATCATCTATTGAAGCTAAAGGAAATTCGGGCTTAAGATCCTTTATAGTTATTAATCCCTTCAAACGATCGTCTTCTATTATAGGAAGCTTTTCTATTCGATTTTCATATAATTTTTGCAATGCTTCACTTCGCGATGCCCCTGTTTCTATTGAAATGACATCTTCGGTCATATAATCTCTCACTAGACCTTCTCTCACTTCTTTTTCCCGATAAGGAATATCTCTTTTGGTGAAAATACCCGCAACCTTATTATCATCTTCTAGAACAACCAATCCAGAGATCCCTTTTTTTTCCATCATATATTTCGCTTCTATAACCTTGGCATCGGGCTTTATTGTGGCTATATCAGTAATTATGAATGAACGAGCTCGTTTTACATCTTTAACCATTTGAAGTTGTTTTTCATAAGAACAATTCCTATGTAATACTCCGAGACCTCCATGTAATGCCATTTTAATAGCCATTTCTTGTTCGGTAACAGTATCCATAGCTGCTGAGATTATTGGTAGATTAAAGTGATATTGCCCTAATTGTGCGGATGTATCTGCATCTAAAGATCTAGTATGACCAGGAAAAATGAGAATATCATCAAAAGTAATGATCACTTCCTCGTGCTTAGCTTTTTTTCTAAAGTAGTCTGTCATCGTTAATTCTCATTAATTTTTTATATATTTATATTAAGTATCATAGATAATAAATGTAAATTATTCAATATTTACAGATAAAATTTATTAGTTTTGTTCTAAGCTATAGAAAGAGTTAGGGTAAATTTAATCGATTAATATTATGCCTACATTCTGATTAAATTTTTTCTCGGGAGATTTTGTATTCTGGGATCGGAAATCAAGGAGTTTAATTCCTCTAAAAATCTTTCTCGATCCTTTTTTATGTTCTTTGTAGAAAGAGAGCAATAATTGGAAACATGATCATTATAAACTTCTGAATTTACATTTTCACCTAATCTCTTAATTATTCCTCGTTCTTCCTTTAAATTTTCTAATGGACTTAACAATTCAAATTCTCCAGACTGCCATTTATCCCAGAGAGGTGTATTGGGAAGTATATTCAATGTTCTAAAACGGAACGTTGAGTTGATTTCTGTTAATACACGAGCGGTTTCGCGAACATGTTCCTCGGAATGTTTCTTACCCCCCAAACCTAAGATTATATACAAGCTTAAACGTATTCCAGCACTTAATATTTTCTTACCCGCCTTGATCATTGATTCCGCATTAGTTCCCTTTTTCATTTTTCGTAATATTTTGCTACTGCCAGATTCTAACCCCATATAAACAATATCTAAACCTGCTTCGGCTAAATTTTTCATCTCTTCATCGCTTTTTCTTAAAATATCTAATGCTTTAGCATAGCAACTTACTCGAGGTATGTCCTTTAATTTTGTTCTGACATGCTTTATGATCTCAACGAGGTACTCTGTTGGAGCGGATGTAGGATTTCCTCCAGCTAAGAAAACAGGATATCCATGGTAATTCTTTTCAGCGTAATAATCAATATCTCTTTTAACTTCTTCCAAGGGTCTAATGGCGTACTCTTGAGTTCCCCCATAGACCCCTTTGTAAGTTCCACAGAATTCACATTTATTCCAAGAACAGCCTCCCGTTACCGCAATCAGTATTGAATTGGCTTCTACGGGAGGACGAATAACAATTTGCTCTGGAGGTAAAGATCCGACCATATTAATTCACAGTTTCTTTAATTAAAAATGAGTAAATAATTTTCTCATTTAAAAAGATAAAAGATTGTTATTTTCGATTAAAAAAACAGAAACTAGCGATTTTAATAATTTTTTTTTAGTATGTATTATTATCAGAATTATCTTAAACAACTCTTACTCTATTGACAAATCCTACGAGAATATTATGTTGAGGGCTCAGAAAGATGTCATCTATACGCTTAAGGTTATAATAATTGGACCTGGAGGCGTAGGGAAGACATGCCTTTTCAATCGCTATTGTTTTAACTCATTTAACTTCAGCACAGAGATGACAGTTGGTGTGTCCTTCCATAGCACATATCTTCATTTAAAGGAAAATAATGAGATTCCACATTCAAATGAGAAATATCTCGTAAATTCTATTTTTGATTTTGGTGGACAAGAACGATTTAAGCCCTTAATTCCGAAATTTATTGGAGGAGCAAATGGAGCTCTTTTAGTATTTGATTCTTTGAGTTATGCTTCATTTAACAAGCTAAATTATTGGTATAACCTCTTAATCGAGAATATAGGAGATGTACATATTCCAAAAATATTAGTTGGAAGCAAAAGTGATTTATTAGATAAATCTCCAAAAGGAGAAATAGTCAGCCAAGATGCAATTAATTCTTTTGTTGAGGAAAAACAAATGAACGCATTTTTCAGAACTTCTGCCCTCGAAAATTACAATGTTATTGAAGTATTTAAAGAGTTAAACAGATTGATGTTAGAACATAATAATGTTAAAAAATATACAATATAAAGATTGAATAGTAATTCTCTTATTAAATGTCCCGCAGATAAATATAGTCAGCGAATTCATTAAAGAAGTTTTTCTGCTCTTTATTTAAATCAGGATAGATATCGTTTAGGTAATTTTTAGCTTGGGAAACTAAATTCTTAGAAAAATGCTCTGCTACAACAGTAGCATTAGTTTCTCCGAATATTTCCTCCACAGTGTTAACATCTTCAGAACTAACTTCCTCCTTGTTAAAGATTTCATTCAATTTTTTTGATTGCTCTTCATTCGTATTTTGAATTGCCAGAATGTATTGGATCTTCTTTTTTTGGTTTTTTATATCATCTTCCATATCTAATATATCATCCCTAATCGCAAAAGCCTGACCTATTCTTAACATAGCTTCAGAAAGAGGTTGAATCTGATAATGAATATTTCCTTTTGCCAAAATTGCGCCGATTTTAGTAGATTTTTCAAAAACGCGTGCTCGCATCATCTCAGCAATGCTTAAGTATTGTTCTAAACTCATAGTTATATTATGAAAATCTAAATATTCTTCAATGATTTCTCCTTTAATGACATAACCTATGGCCTCTGAATATTCTTTCAAAGCCAGTAATTTCAAATTGTCGGGGAATTTCGAATCCTTGATTATATCTATTCCAAAAAAATATCCTAAGGTGGCACCAAGAATACCAACATTTCTTCCATATAAATTAGGCATGCCATTTAAGTCTATGTGGCTGGAATTTTTATAAAGTTTTTTTAATTCTTGCTTTAGGCTTATATGAAAGGTAGGAACGCCTCTTCTTTGCTTATCTTGATCAATAAGGTCATCATGAATAAGATGCGAGTTATGCAATAACTCAACACAGATTGCTACATTTCGAATATCGCTAATATAATCTTCTAAATACATAGGATTTATTATTCCTTGATAGGCGGCTATAAGCAGTATTGGATGAATACGTTTCGGTTTATTATTTTCAGGGAGAACAAACTCTTTAAATTTACTTATAAAATCACTAAATAATTCGTTTGAACTCTCTTTTTCCTTTCTCCTAAAGAATTTTTCTAATTCCTTGTTAATTCTACTTTTCTCGTTTGTTAAAAAATCTTCAATCATTTTTTTTCACCTTTAAGCTTATCCTATAAATATAAAAAATATTGAAATAAATCTTTTTGTTTAAAATTTTATTAGCAAATTAGCAAATTTATTCACCAAAAACAAAATAGATCTTTCTTTTCTTCAAAGTATAAATAGAATGAGAATTAAAAGTTAATTAAAGGTGTAAATCATTATGAAACTAGCTGTTTTATCTGATACACATGACCATATGGAAAATATTTCGAAAGCAGTTTCCATAATAAATAATAGTAATGTTGAGGGTCTTATACACTTAGGAGATTATATATCCCCCTTTACGTTTAGGGCTTTTGATGATTTAAACGAGGAGATTAAGGAAAATTTCTACGGGGTATGGGGAAATAACGATGGTGATCGAGTCAACTTGGCTAAGAATTTAGGGCAGATTTGTGAATTTGTTGGTGTAGATCTAATTTCGGAATTCGATGGCAAAAAAATTTATGCGACACACATTCTCAGTGAGGAAGTCGTAGACGCTTTAGCCAAATCAAGAGAGTTTGATATCATTTTGTATGGTCACACGCATGCAAGTACAATTAAAAAATTAGAAAATGAGAGTTTAATAGTCAATCCCGGAGAACTATGCGGGTATCTTTCCGAAGAACCATCTTTTGCAATTTTAGACACGGCAACAATGCACGCAAGATTGATTAAACTTTAAAAATACAAAATTTAATATAATTTTTATTAATCTAACTTATACTTATAATATTTTATCGTAATCATGACACTTCCGTTAGAAGATATTGTTATAATTGACTTATCGAGAATGCTACCGGGTCCTTACTGTAGCATGATTCTCTCTGATCTTGGAGCAGAAGTTATTCGAGTGGAGAATCGTAAATATCCTTATTCCAATCCACCACCATTTTTTCAAAAGGGGCGATATAGAGAAAGTGCATTCAATTCCATAATAATGCGCAATAAAAAATCAATCTCTATAAATTTAAAATCCTCGAAAGGGAGAGAGATCTTTTATAAGTTAGTCAAGAAAGCTGATGTTGTTTTAGAAACATTTAGACCAAAGGTTGTTGATAAATTAAAAGTGGATTATAAAACCCTCTCAAAATTGAATGAATCATTAATTTATTGTTCTCTCACGGGATATGGACAAAATGGACCCTATGAACAAATTGCTGGTCACGACTTAAATTATGTAGGCTTATGTGGAATTTTAAATTTAAACAGGCCGAGAAAACCGTACGGAAAAGAAAGTAAAGAGCAAAAGCCGGTAGTCCCGGGAATCCAAGCAGGTGATATTGGAGGTGCTTTGATATCTGCAATCGGTATATTAGCCGCCTTGATTGAACGAGATAAGAATCCCAAAGGGAAGGGACAATACCTGGATATCTCGATGCTTGATTCGGTATTCTCATTTATGCCTATGGCTGCAGCGTATCATTTTTCTAAGGATCTTAATGAAGGGATAAAGACCAAAAACCCTCTTCATGGTGATATGCCATATTATTCAGTTTATAAAACAAAAGATGGAAAATATCTTTCCGTAGGAGCCATAGAGATGAAATTTTGGCATAAACTTTGTGAAGGTCTAGAACGTGAAGATCTGAAAACAAAACAAAACGTGAAGGAAGAGGAGAGAGAATCCTTGTTTCAAGAACTTCAGCAAGAATTTCTTAAAAAAACACAAAAAGAATGGATGGACATTTTTTATCATTTAGATGCGTGTATTATGCCAGTTAAAGACTTTTCAGAAGCTTGTGAAGACCTACAGATAAAAGAGAGAAATATGGTTGAAACTCTGAACCATCCGAAATTTGGGAAAATCCAAAATATCGCTTCTCCAATTAAGATGTCAAGAACACCACCAAAAATAAGAAGTCTCGCGCCTCAAGTCGGAGAAAACACAGAGGAAATTTTAATGAAACTTGGTTATTCTGAAGAAGATATAAAGAAACTCAAGAAAAAGGGAGCAATCTAATTTAAAAATTTTTAACTCTTTAAATAATGTAATTAGAAGGTAATCAAAAAGCTGGTCTATAGATATGAATGAGAAAAAAAATGATAAATCAAACTATGCTCTCAATAAAAATGAAAGAGCAATAATATTAAATAAAATTATTCCAACCTTATTAATTGGGAATCTAATTTGGTTAATTAGCACTATCATGTTCATCTTCCTTTATACGACCAATTTATTGGGTATGAACTTTTGGTTATTGTACTTTATTATTCTGTTTGTATCAATAATTATTATTCTCCTTCTTCACATTTCTGCAAAAAAGGATCAAGAATTGACTCTAATGGTTTTGTTTATAATTTTTTCACTCCTCTCGGGAATCCATGGAATTTTATTCGTTAATCTTAATTTGGCTTTTACGAAACAGGTACTTATGTTTGTAACAGCTAACTTGGGAGGAACTCTAATCGTTTATTTAATAGGATTTTCCTTAAGAGATAAGTTTATGGCGGATGGATATATTTGGCTTAATATATTATTGTTTTTAATATTTTTAGGGCTTATATCGAGCATATATTATCTAATCTTTGGCATCCAAAATTGGGTTTTAACAGTGCCGATAACTCTATCTTATTTTAGCATAATCTCCTTAATCATACTATTCTATGGGTCTTTAACTGTGCAGAATTTGGGAGAGAGATCATGGACTTATGTGATTTATAAAATCCTTCGGGTTTTATTACTCTCAATCATCGTTGCTATAGTTATTGCTGTCATTGTCTTAATATTTATCGTATTAGGAATCTTAGGAGGGGAGGATCTCGATTTCTCTGGTCTCAACTTTCTCCGTTCTGGAAAGAAGAAAAAGAAAAAACAAACACAAGAATAATTTTTAAACAATTTTATTTATAATATTCCTTAAATTTCTTTTATTTATGGAAGTAGATAAGGAAATATATGATTTGATTAAAAACTCAGATATTGATCTCATTCTTTCTTTACCTTGTATTTTTTTAAAAGATTTATTGATAAAAATTGATAAGAAAAACGAAATTAGGAATATACCAATAACCAGAGAAGAGGAGGGTATTGGTATATTTGCTGGAGCTTATTTAGGGGGTATGAGACCATTAATGTTAATTCAAAATTCGGGATTGGGAAATTCAATTAATGCCATAAAATCCCTTTTAGAATTATATAAGATCCCCGCTGCTATTATGATGAGTCATCGAGGTTCAGAAGGGGAAAGAATTAAAGCTCAAATCCCCATGGGAAATATTTTAAAAGATTTGCTCAAATTAATCGGGTTTGAGGTTTACGAAATTGGAAATCCTAACCAAATTGGAATTATAACAAAGGCTTTAGATGATTATATTTATAAGAAAAAAAGTGTTGGAATTTTGTTAAAAAAGAATGTATGGGGGGTATAAGATAAGATGAAGAGATATGATGTTTTAAAGGAGATTAATGCATGCCTTGATGATGAAATAGTCGTGTGCAATATAGGAATCCCATCTAGAGAACTTTACTCAATAAACGACCGAGAAAAGAACTTTTATATGTTGGGTTCAATGGGACTTGCTTCTTCTATAGCACTTGGATTGGCAGTTGCTAAGCCTAATGAAAAGATAATATGCATAGATGGAGATGGAGCGTTATTAATGAATTTAGGGTGCTTAAGTACAATAGCAAATACGGGTCCTCCCAATTTAACTCACATTGTTATCGATAACGGAGCTTACGGCTCAACAGGTAATCAGTCTACATATACTCAAAAAAATACTGATCTTGTGAAAATTGCTGAGGGAGCGGGATTTAAATCTTGTACTCGAATAAGCAAACTCGAAGAGATTCAGCCAGTATTAAATAATCTAGAAGAAGGATGCCACTTTATCTTAATAGAGGCGGAGCCTGGAAATAAAGAAGTAGGTATTATACCATATGATGCCGTCGCCATAAAAGATAGATTTAGGAAAGCTATCAATAATAAAGAGAAAAACAATCCTTAAAAAGTCAAATCTTAACACTCTTCAAAAGAAATATATTTTAAAAAAGATAATTTTATTAGAAAAAGATTTATGTTTATATAAAATGGATTTTCTATTCCTTTAGAGGTTATTATGTCAGAAAAAAAACCCAGGGATTCTAATCAAGATCTCAATTCCAATCAAAATGCCGATAGAGAAAAATTAGAGGAGCATATAGAAAAATTGGCAAAGCAAGAAGAGAATAACGAAACTACAGAAAATACAGGGAAAACAAAGATTGAAGATAAAGAAAAAGAGAGGGATGAAAATCGGAACAATAAACCAGTGCTTATTAAAGCTGAAGCTTACAAGACAATCATTCTCTATGCGAGTAGATATGCAAATAAATCCATTCCCAATGAAGAATGGAAAGAAATTTACGGTATTTTAGTAGGATATTCGGATGAGGATTATGTATATGTAGAAAGAGCCGAAGGATTAACCTTCGGGCATGCCACAGACGTCCAATTGGATGAGAGACATTATGTGTTCATTGATGATATTCAACAAAAATTGGATAAAGAAGAAAAGAATTATTATATTATCGGTTGGTTCCATTCTCATCCCGGTTTAGGACTTTTCTTTTCATATATAGATATTATTAACCAACTTGGGTTTCAAGCGAAAAATCCCGATTTTTGCGGGTTAGTTTTTGATCATACTCTCTTGGGAAAGAAAAAGAAAGAAAAGGTAGAAGGGACCTCCCATACCATAACGAAATATGACACGGGATTTGAAATTTATCGAATCTCTGATGTGAATTTAGATGTAAACTCCCCTCAATTTGATAACAATTATCACAAGGTAGATTACATCATTGATGGTCTGAATAAATTCTTCTTTGCGAACGTTCTCTCAGAACTTTCTGCGCTTGTTAGTGAAGGAAAACCCTTACAATCCGCTTACGGAGAGGACTTTAAACTTGAATCTAATTATAGAGGAGAAAGTAGCCCAACTAATCAGAATCCATCGCATAAAAAAAAAACTCAAGAAGGAGAATTCCCGTCAGGAGAACAAGATTTAGAAGAGATCCCCCTTTCTGAAGATATTTTATTTGATGTTGATGAACTCTATTTTGATAACAAGAAAAATAAAAAAGAAACTGTTAGAGAAAATGCCGAAGAACTGATCTATGAAGGTAAAAGAGCTTTTAAAAGAAAGGATATCTTCTTAGGAGTCGAAAAATTTCGAAAAGGGATTAAACTCTTAGAAGAGGTAAATGATCACAAAAGAATCCTAGAATTATTGAAGGAATTGACCGAAAAATGTATTTATAGCAACCATTTAGTGTTAGCTGAAGAATTCATGGAAAAATTAAATAAAATTGCTACAAATATGAATTTAACTTTTTACATCGGTGAGGCTCAATATCTTAAAGGGCAAATCTTACTCAAAAAAGATGATGATGGTAAATTAATAGAAGGTTTAAAGTATATTCAAAAAGCGGCGGTCATCTTGGTAGAAGAAGAAGATTTCGTCGGAGCTGGAACGTGTTTTCATAAAATCGGCTCAATTTATGAAAATAAGCTTGAAAGTTTTGAAAATAGCGCCATTTTTTATCGAGAAGCCATTGAAAATTATAATAACGCAATTATTCGCCTTCATCCTTTAAGGAGAACAATGTGGAGCAAACCCGAAAAGCTAAAGCAAAAAATTATGTTTTTAAGAGAAAAAATTACCCATCTACTCCCGAAAATTGAGGATTCTCAATCAAAACAAAGAATCATTAATGACTTAAGTACAATTAGTTATAATTTCTAAACAATATATTGCCATTAATGAAAATAATTCTAGAGAAATAAGTAAAAATTTTATTTTATGCTACATTTTTTCAATTGCTAATTTTAGGTGACTACAATGCCAAGAAGGAAAAAGAAGTTAAAATATACTAGAAAGAAAGCTTGTAAATATCTCACCCCCAAGGGAGATATCTCGAATAATCTTCAAGCACTCTGTTATTGCCCAGAAAGAGATCTTGTTTTAGCAGCAAAAGCATATGTATGCCAAGTGTGTGATCTTTATTCTCAAGTTGATAAGAAATTTTCCGATGTCTATGAAAAAAGCAAAAAAAAGGCCGAAGAGAAAATTAAAGAAAAGGAATTAGAACTTGAAGAATTAGAACTTGGAGAGATTAAAGAAGAAGAGGAAATTGACTTATCTGTGGAAGAATTTGAGGAGGAAGAAGAGGAGCTTTCAGAGCGGTTTGAACAGAAAGCAACTCAGAGTTTTGAGGATGTAGAGGATGTAACCGAAGCGGAATGTCCATTCTGTGGCGAGCTTTTTGATAATCTTGCTATTCATATAAAAACGTGTGAGTTTGCTCCCGAAGATGCCACCATTGAAGATCTTATGCCGGAAAAGCCAACCAGAAAGAGGAAAACCAAAGAAAAGAAAAAAGAGAAGAAGAAAAAGAAAAAAGAGAAAGATACAATCGATTGCCCTTATTGCGGAAAAGAGTATGTCAGATTGAGCCGTCATTTACCTTATTGTGATGACAGACCCGAAAATCCTGATGAAGAAAAAGAAGAATTATATATGGATGGCAAAATTGAGTTAGAAGAATTTAATAAATAAATCTATTTACATATGACCCGGGATAGTATTTATTATTGCGAGCCTGTTTTTCGACCACCAAGTGAAGGTAATTCTCTTTTAATTCAACTTACTGAAGGGTGTACATACAAATGTGATTTTTGCATGTCTAATCTACGTAAACAATTTTTAGTTAGAGAAGTTAAGGAAGTTAAAAGAGATTTGGATCTTGCCAGAAAAAAGTATGAAACAATTATAAAAAGAATTTTTTTCCTTGATGGAAATGCGATGGTTACTCCTTATAATAAACTTTTAGAAGTGACCAATTATGCTTCTTCCATTTTTCCCGATCTTGAAAGATGCGGAGTATATGCTCACTCTAAAGATATTCTCAAAAAAACAGACGAACAACTAAAGAGCTTATATGAAGCAGGTCTTAAGATAGCTTATGTTGGATTTGAATCAGGTTATACTAAGTTATTGAAACAAGTGAACAAACACGCTACAAAAGAAGACCATATCAAAGCTTCTAAAAAATTAATGAAAGCTAATATTACCTTATCTGCCACATTAATTAACGGACTAGGAGGTGCAAACAACCCCGAGATGTCTAAAAAACATGCAATTGAGTCTGCTGATCTGGTTAACAAGATTTGCCCTAAAGATGATAGAACATGGTATATAGCATTTTTATCGTTGATGGTACCTCCGGGTACAGAAACTTTTAAAGAGAAAGCACAAGGGGATTTCAAAGAAATGAGTTCACGAGGGATCTTAAGAGAGTTAAAGATATTTATTGAGCATATTGATTTTGAAAACAAAGACGCAAATTGTGTGTTTAGAAGCAATCATGCATCTAACTATCTTCCAATTAAGGGAGTATTAGAACGTGATAAACAGGAGATTTTAGAAGCGATACAGCAAGGATTAGATAATCCCGAACGCCTTCGACCAGAATTCTATCGAGGTTTATAGATAGAATTGATTTTATAAGGAGCTCTTAAAAAACATTTTAATTCTATTATTTATTTTATATCAAGGAGTTCAAATAAACCAGAATTATTAATGATATTCGCTATTTTCTTAATTGAGATAAGTGAAAATGTATGATCCAATAATAGGTATCGAGTCCTTATTTTTCTCAATTTTGCTTTCAATAATCTTTCTTATCTACGGAATAATTCTCTATCCCATTATAAAAAATAGTTTTCACATTAATAGTAAAAATAAATGGAATTCCCTTTTAGCTCTTATTTTAATTATTTTCATTGCAATCATGCTAATTTTACCGTTTTCGGAGACGATTTTCTATTTATTTATGCCGATGAATTGGTATGCTGTAGTGGTGGCAGGAGCATTAGCATTCATATTTTATATTGTGGCGTATTTCTCCGAGAAATCCCCTTCGGAAGAAGTTTTTAATAAAAAATTGAGTAAAGATTTAGATGAAAAATTTGAAAGATCAGTTTTAGATACTCATAACTTTACAACGAAGCAGGAATTTAAAAGGAAAATAATTCATATGAGCTCTGGGCTTTTCATAGCGGCATGGATTTTGGAGCCATTAATTTTCTTTGGTGTTCAATTTTTATATCAAGCCATTATAAACACCCCTTCGCCAGAAAATTATTATAACGCTATTTTATTATTTGAAGATGAAAATTTGAGCCTTATCCTAAATAATGGATTAATTTCCCAATTTTTTATGCTACTTTGTTTTTTTATGGGAAATGTCAATATGGAGATTATTCGATTACGGTTTAAGAATCATAACTATATTCTAAGAAAGACTTTACAGAAAACAAGGCGTCCCACGGAAATAAACGATCTTTCTGCTTCAGTACTACTACTTTTGGGATTAGCTACTTCTTCACTCATCTTGACCTATACTCCCGATGATCGAATCCTTGGGATTTACGCTCAAATGGCGGTAATAAGTATTACCGTCTTTAGTGATATGTCTGCTGCATTAATTGGGAGAAGATGGGGGAAGCATAAATGGTCAATTGTAAAAGGAAAATCATATGAAGGATCGATTGCCGGATTTTTGATTGGTTTTTTTTCAGCATTCTTATTTGTTGGTCCCTTTTTAGCATTGATAGGTGCTTCAATATTTGTTTTTACCGATATAGGCTTAGACAAACTTAAAATTAGTGATAATGCGAGTAATCCAATCATTTTGGGTATTATATTTAAGATATTTATTCAATTCGTCAACCCCATCCTAATTAAACCTCCAATTATAACTATTTGGTAAATATAATTTTTAGATTTGAAAAGGTAATCTCTTCTAAGATTCTTAAATAACTTGGCAAAATCTAGATGTTATATAGATAAAGAAAATTAATTAAAATAAAGAAAATAGTGGAAAATTGATGATTAATTTCAAACATCAAACATGTTTGATGAATTAAATAGAACCTCTTTATTAGTATAGTTTAATAACCTAATTGGAGTCTTTTCCTTTTTCATGATTTTGCTTATAAAATCGATGGTCTCCTCCTCACTTAACCCTAATTTCTCAGAAAGTTCAGTGATTGAAAGTTTTTGGTACTTATTAGCTAGTTGAATTAACTTTCGATTTATGGTTTTCTGCTGAATATTTAAAATAATAGGAAGTAAATTATCAAAATGATGAGTTTTCACTTCTTTTTTCAACTTCATTAAATTTTCGAAAATGTATTCATAGCTAGAGGTTTCAAAAGAACTCATTATAGTATATAATCGCTTAATACATTGAAAACAATGATTGATTTCATCATTAATATCATGCAACGTATATTTATTTAAATTTTCCTCAATATCTTCTTTTAAAATTGCCAAAAGTTTAGTTAAGGACTCTAAGTTGTTCTCATCAACGTTTTCCTTAAGAAGGTTTTCAAATTTTAACTTATACTTATCTCGATATTTTTTTAATAGCTGGTCCAGTTTTAAACTTATTTCTTTGAATTTCTTTAATTCTTGCTTTAAATCATAGTATTCTGAATATTCTTCAATTAATGTTAAGGCAGAAGATATTTTTTCTCTCGCAGAATTAAGATCCTCATTTTCAATTTTTTTTTCAATAAATTCTTGATAAATATCAAGTTCATTTTGGATTTCTTTTTTACTTTTAGGATTTTCAATATCATATTCTGAGGATTTCATTCTCTTCGCCTCTTTGTTTTTAATTTACGTGGTTTAAGGAGATAATAAACCATATAAATATATATAAATTATTATTATTCATTATGACCTCAAAAATTAGCTTGATTGTAGGGTCACCTCGCAAAAATAAGAGCTGCAATTATTTAATTGATAAGGCTATTGAAGGTATTGAATCTTTAGGTGAGAATTTTGAGATAAATAAACTTTTTATCGAGGATTTTAACATTTTACCCTGCACTGGATGTGATCAGTGTTTGAGAGATCCTTATGAATGTCCTCTTTCAAGTGAGGATGATTCAGAGGAATTAAAGGAAAAACTGATAGATTCAGATGCGATTTTAATAGCCTCTCCGAACTATTTTGGAAGTGTATCCTCCCAAGTAAAACTGCTAATAGATCGATCACGACCTTGGAAAATGGATAACTATTTGCTTCAAGATATCTATTTTGCACCTTTGGTTTCTCAAGGACTAAGGAATGGGGGAGCCGGAAATGTGGTGAATGATTTAATAAATTTCGCACTTATCCAAGGAATGATCGTAGTAGGAGCCTTAGGAAACCCAGTTATTGAGCAAAATATTCCGATAACTAGCCTACAAAAATACGAAATGAAAAAATTTCTTAGAAAAGAAGAAACAGATGAATTAGGGGGACAGATAGCTTATAATCTTGGAAAGAGAATTGC
>CAZZIC010000006.1:0-55547 GCA_964653985.1 uncultured archaeon
GACTAAGATCCTTAACTCCGGAGGGATCGGACGCAGAAATAAACAGTTCAAGTTGTTTATCGGAAAAGGCTCGCAAAAGTTCTTCGGGAATAAAAATCCCCTCCTCATTTTTCTTAAAATAATTAGAAATCTCGATCATCCCCGTCTGCTGAAACATCGTCTTCATTTCCTCTTCGGTCAGAAACTCTAAATAGCCTTCCTCAACCAGATAAATAGCTACAGGCGCATATCCGCTGGTAAACCTTCTGTAAATTTCGTCCTTAAATTTTTGTCGTGCTTTACGGTCTCCCAATTTGGCTAGCTCTTTTAGTATCGGAAACGCTAACCTCATGTCCAAAAGTCTTGCATCATACCCCGATTCCTCCCAAACTTGAAGCGAACTGCAATGTGCCCAAAACTCCTCTTCAAGGGTAATTTCTATAGTATCCTGTTTACCATATTCGATAAGCTCTTGTTCCACTTGTTCTTGGGTAAGACCATATTCTTCGGCAAGCTCGATGAACTCGTCCATAGAATTAATTTGCTCAAGGCTGTCAATCTTTTTTTTGGGGATATTCATAACTAACAATTTACACTGGTTTAAGAGCTTCTCTCCTACGAATATTTGGGTTTTCCCCTCCAATAACTTAAGAGAAAGATACTCATTGACCTTATATGTTACATTGGATTGTTCGTTCAATTCTTTGTCCTACAGTATTTTGCTTTCTTTATATAATATATCTTTAATAAAGTACTTAAATTTATAAAATACCGAACAGATTCAATGTCTAAATTCTATTTTAGATTATTGATTTATCGTTGGAAAAGAAAATTCCGGAAAAATTTAAGATTTCAAAAAAAATGGTGGAAATATCCCCATGAAAGTATTGATGAATGGGGGATAATTTGGAAATCCTCGGGAACGGAAAGTGATGATATAACTCGTGGGCATCCATATAAAGGTCCACTCCAAGAAAATTGGGATAATTTGGAGGACTATGAGATTCCTGATGCTTCAGATCCAGAAAGATATCGAATCGTAAGATCAAAATTCTGGCAGTTTTTGGGAAGAAAAAAATATTGTATAGGAGAACTTAGTCCAAATGGATTTTTTAATTTATGTTCTCAATTACGAGGGTTTAGTAATTTTCTGATAGATATAGGGCGAAAACCGAATAACGTGGAGGAACTTGTTGAGAAGGTTAAACCCTTTTATATGACAAAAATTGAAAAATATAAGGAATACTATCCTAAAATGGACGCAATAATTGTGGCAGATGACTTGGGAGCTCAAAATAGTCCATTCATTAGCCCTAAGCTTTTTAAGAGATTTTTTTCCCCAGCATATAAAGAAATTATTGAGCTAACCCACGATTTGGATATGGATTTTATTCTCCATTCTTGCGGACAAATCTTTGAACTATTGCCTGAATTAATTACTTTAGGAGTTGACGTATTTGAATTCGATAGTCCGCACATGACGGGCGTTGAGAATTTCAAAAAATTTTCTGAACAGAGAAGGGTCGCGTTCTGGTTATCCTCTAACATTCAAAGCACTTATGTGAATGGAACACCCGAAGAAATTGAGGAGGAAATCAAATATTATATAAAAGAAATTGGTGCAAAGGATGGAGGATTAGCAATATATGAATATACTTCCAATAATGCTTTAGGAACCCCAAAGGAAAATATTATAGCCCAGAGAGAAGCCGTTAACAAATGGGGGATTTATAACAAAGAAGGAAAGATTAAGTGGATAAATTAGAAATAGAGAGGGGCTTTTTTCTTTTTCTCAGCAACCGAATATAGTTCCATCAATAATAAACCATGATAATAACTGATTGAATCGAAAAGTCCATCAGAACCACTTACTTTTGCATTCACTATTGCTAATTGCGCGTTCAGTGCTGCTCTCATTAATAATTCAATACCCTTATGAATTAAATTAGGGCTCCAAGAATTTTGTTGAGGATTAGCCCACCATAAGGGGCAGCTGTATAATCCTTGATCGTAGAAATATCGTGCGGTGTTATAGTAATTTTCAATTTCCCAATCTTCTGTAAGATCCAAATTGTCCGCCATATTCATTAACTCATTTAAACTTTTCATAATTTTCCAATAATACTTATGGATCTTATTTTCAGGATTCTTCCAAAGGGGGTAATAAATCTTTTTAACCAAATCTTCGTAGCTTGTTGACCAACTCGATTTCCGAGGGATAATCTCTTTCTCAGCTATCGGAAATAGATTATCCAATTCTGAAATAAATTTAATCTCTATCCTTTCTTCATCAGAGGTTTTATTTTTTTCCAAAAGAGTTAGGACTTTCGATAAAAAGGTCTTTTCGTAATTTGGAATATGATGCCCGAACGTCTCCCCGTCCATCGCAGAGACTATATATGTATCGTTTTTATTTTCTTCTTTGTGGTTTTTATGCATCTCCTTTAGAGCTCTCACAAATTCATTGGCAGAAATTTTTTTAAACGAAATTTTATTGCTGATTATATCATCTCTGAAGAATAGTTGTAATCCTTCAGGAGTTTTATAGATTTTATCAAAAGGCCATTTTACAGGACACGCAATACCACTGGCTAAAATCCATTTATATCCTAAGGAACTTACCATTTTTGTAATTTTTGGAGAAATAGCTAATTCTGGAGGGAAAAAACCGTCCCTACGCCACATATCACCGAACTCTCGCTTATTCAATTCTTCATTCATGCGAATTTGGCGATTGACTTCCTTTTCTGGAATTAATGGAAGGATGGGATGGTACATTCCAGTTTCTACAATTTCAATTTTATTTTCTGACACTAAATTTCTCAAAAGATCAATGGTATCTCCTAAATCATATTCATATAACTTCTTAATTAAAACTCCATTGATATTAAGGGTAAATTTTGCGTTTTCATGTTCTTCAATCACATTAAAAAGAGGCTCATAACATTCCTTATTTATTCTTTTTAGCATGTCAATATCTTGCGTTGAAGGTTGATATAAGTGAAGTAAAGGTGCAAAGAATGTGGTCATATTCTACTCAATCCTTATTAAATTCTCATTTTATTTTATTCTAGTATTTTGAATAATATTAGGCAGTCTAAATATTTCATCAATAAAAAAGAATTTTATTTTCATCAATCCTAAGGATAAAAAGAGGGATGATTTTTATTTCTCAATTATTTTCTCTTCGATTTTGGTTCCAAAATGAGTAGCTTTAGGTCCAAGATGTATCAAAATTTCATCTCCTTTTTTTAACTCTGGTACTGAAATAACTTTTTCATCTTTATCTATAAGCCTAATGGTTTCGGCATTTTGAAGGATACAAGAAAATCTTATCTCCTCATTATTTACATTAGAGATTAATTGAAACCTTTTCATTGGTCTTGTCTCAATTTTAACCCTTCCAATCGTTACAATTCGGGCTATTCCTTTCGTATTCACCACATATATCTCCTCTCCACCCTTTAATTCACTTAAATATCTGGTTTTATATCTTATTTCGGGATCTTCCTCTTTTGGGGGAACAAGAACATAGGCAGAAACATCTCCCGCATTGACACGAAACGGTCTTGATGATACGAATTGAGTTTCGAATACTTCCGCATGTACTAATACAAACCCTCTAGCTGTACTACCGACTAGCATTCCTTCCCCAGGATACAATAAAGAAGTTGTATCAACACAAACACGATCACTTTCCGATATATTTTGAATTTGTGTTATTTTAGCCGTACTTAGTTCAATCTTAACGGTTTTAAATAATATTTTTTTAATATTTGCTAACTCATTGGGAGATTTAACTTCTATAAGCACCCCGTCCACTCCTATTTCTAAAGTGTTGAGCAACAATTCTGCTTCCTCTATGTTATCTACTTTTGCGATTAATTCAATATTTTTGGATTGTAAATAGGCTATTAGATTTTCAAAAGGAATTACTTTCCAATTTCCCGCAGAGATAATAAAAAAATCAATTCTTTTTGTATCAGAAAGCTCTTTAATTTTTCTCTCGTCTTCTTTGGATTCTAATTCACAATATATGCCTACCTTAGTTGTTAAAGGAAGATTGAATGATTCCTTTTTAAACTTCTCCACATTATCAAAAATTAAATAATCAGGCTTAATTGAGGGGACTCTTGAAAAAAGAGTCGCCCGTTCAATATTTTCTAACTTAGTGTAGTTTTTTTCTCCAATTAAAAAATCATTAAAATTATAATTAAAGGCTGTTTGAATTATTTCGGAATTTTCTTTTGAACCTTCTTCCAAATCTATTATTATTCTTTTCATTTGCATCAACATTTGGACTACAAAAATCTTTATAATCTAAGGTAATGATATTAAATAAGGTTACTTAGAAATGAATCAAAATTTTTAAGGAAAAATTATTATTGTATATTAGAGATAAATAATTTATAAATCTTCAAAATAGAGTCGATAACAAAAATGGGTCGCATCAGGGACAAATTATTTCCTAAGAAAGGAGAAGAAAAGGATAGGTTAGTAACTAAAGCTAAATCTCACCTTCACAGGCTTGCTCTTGTTAACAAGAATTACAGTAGAAGAGCAAATGTAAGTAGAAAAAATGCTAAAATTGCTTTACAAAGAGGAGAAAGAGACAGAGCTAAAAACTACTTAATACAGTACAAGCAATATCAATCTAAGGTAGATCGCACCAATAATATGCGAGTGAAGATTGAACGACAAATTGAAGCTATCGAAGAAGGGCAAATGATACATCAAACCGGAGAATTAATGGGCGGAATAAGAGATGAATTAAAGGATATTGCCACAAAGGCATCCCCTACAAAGATTGCGGAGATCTCGGAGGATTCCGATCTATATGTCGCAGAAATCGAGGAATCAGCAGAAATTTTAGCGGGAGACCCAGAAATTGATTTAGCCATGGACGTATCTGATGAGTTAGACCAATTAGAAACTGAGATGTTATTAGATCAAAGTGGCGAAATGCCAGAAGTTCCTTCTGATGAATTACAATATATTTCTGAGGAAATAGAACAAGAACCAGAAGTTAAATCAAAGGAAAAATTGGAAAAAGAAATCGAGAAATTAAAAAAAGAGCTGGAATAAGTTCGCTCTCATCATTTTCCGAGTGCTTTATTTCTTAGAATCTTCAATTTTTCTTGTTTTACAACATTTTTCTGAATTATTTAAATTGTTGGATGGCTGAGATCATGTTTTGCATTTTTTTAAGAGTTATCTTATAAGCAGTTTCTTGGTCGAAAACGTCCCTAAGGGGCAAAAAACCACAATCTGGTTTAATAATCAAATTTTCTCTCCCAACCATCTCAATTCCTTTTTTAATAAAATCTTTCAATGAAGATACTGATTCAACATAATCATCAACCGATGCTCCCTCCATTTTATTAAAACTCGATGCTACTGTTCCCATTGCTAAAAACTTATCCGATTTTGAGAAATGCTGTTTTTGAAATATATCAAAATTACTTTTATTTGTTTGAAATTCATGATCTAAAATATTAACATCTGTCTTAAGCAGAAGATCGCGTAAATTAGGACTAATACGTCCGCAAACATGAATAGACGTTATACCTCCAATTTCTTGTAAGGCTTTATTTAGTATCTCAATATAAAAATCTTCATCATAAAAGGCAGCCTTTCTCCCTATTAGCAATGAAAGGATTGGTTCGTCCATAGAGACGATATTAAAACCCATATCGCTATAAGCTTTACCAATTTTTTTCATAATTTCAGCTAAAACATCTACTAAACGCTTTATCATTATTGCTTTGGGTTCCCTAAAGAAACGTGGGGTTATATTTTTGGCAATTTCCCCTCTTAAAGTTATTTCGCTTGCTAAAGTAAAAGGACCGGTTAAACATGCTTTTGTTCCTTTAATCTTCTCGCTGAGTTCCGGATTTTTATTTTTTATTAAATCCATAATAAATTTGCCATAGTCCAAAGCAAACGGTTCTTCTGGTACTTCAATCTCACCCTCCAAAAAATATTTATCACCTTCTTTAATCAAATTTGGAGATAATTTTGATAAAGGAGTAAGAAACTGTCCTGTCATGGAAACGAGTTGAGGATAACAAGGAAAGTCAATACCAATTTTTATTTGATCTTTGAATACTCTCTTCATGTTTTCTTGAGTATTCGTTAAGGGAAAACTCCCTACAACGGTAGTATCTAATCCCTTTAATTGACTCTTCATAAATTAGATAAAGAATAAAAGGATTTAAATTTTGAATCTTAAATAAATTAGATATAGGGTTTTTAGAGGAAATTAAGAGAAATATTTTTTATTATCATAATCTTTTTGGAATTGTTTAAATGAATCCCTCTGCTCCATTTGATCTTGGAGAGATTTGATAGTTTCATTGATTGAATATAAATCCCCTTTTAGAGTTTGATATTTTGCAAAATAGTCTTTCTCAGAGATCATCTCTTGCTTAAACATCTTTACCAAATTTTTCAAGGTTTCCTCAATACCATATCTCTCTCTTTTTAAATCTAATAGATACTCTTTTAAATTTTCCATTTCTTCTCTTGGGTTCATCATTTCGGGTCCTTCATCAGAAAAATAAGGATCATTGAAATAGGGATTTAAATGTTCCTGGTTAAAATCTCCAAAGTGTCCACTCGGAAATCCTTGGGAAGAATTTAGATTATTATAAGATGGACTTTGACCCCTATATTTTTGAGGATTCCTTCTATAGCGTTTCCTTTTTTCCTCTTCCGAATAGGGACGAGATCGATGATTCTTAAATCCATTATTACCATTCTTAGCGTATGATTGGTTTCTATTCTTTCGAGTATGTCTATTATACGTATTGGAAAAATCCATAGGATTGTTATTTCGATAGGGATTCTGAGATGGATTTTTATTTCTTCTGTATTGCCCCTTATTTAGTTCTCTATTCCAGAAATTGTTTAAGTTCTCCTTGGAATAATATCTTTGATTTGGCTTTTTAGGAGAATTTTTTCTAGAGTTTGCATAGATATTGGGAGTATCTTTCTCTCCATCATGAAAGGAAGAATACTTTTGATTTGAAGTGTTTTGACGATTTCGGTTGTGAACTGAGGAGGAGAACTGCCCCTTTCCAGGCTTAAATCTAAAGTTTCCTCTACAATATCCCTCGTTATTTTCATCTTCATATTGCTCAATCCATTCATCATTTATAGATTGATTATTATCATATCTACACCGTATTATGAAAAATTTGTTAATCCCATCTTCAATAAAATTTTTGAGATCATTTAGATCTATATTTATTTTATTTAATTGATTCGACGTTTCTCTGTTATAAATATTAGTCTCATCAAAGTTTCTGGCTAATAAGATATATTCTATTACTCTTGAAATAGCATCAGAAGGTAAAGAAAACTCATACTTACCATATGCAAATTCTATATAAAGCTTTTTAAAGAGTTTTCCTTTTTCCTTTATCCTAACTAAATCATCAACAGGGGCCTTAAATATTAAATCTTGTTTCTTTTTAATCAGACCGTATTCGTGCACGAATGATAAATCCAAATTTGTGATGAATAGCATTCCTTTACTTTTTTTAAATACATCAATTCCATTTACTCCATCTGAGAGCTTCGCACTGATTGCGTAGATTGGTTTTTCATTATCTGCAAGATTGATAAAATGTTTATATTCATTGAAATATTTGGTAATTTTTTCAATAAATATGAGATTCTTTTCGATTTTCTCGATGTTTTCTTTTAGAGATTTAATATTATTGCTAAGAAATTCGTTTATAGAATCATAACTACGATTTAAATTATCTAAAATTCCCTCTATTATTCTTATATTTGTATTTGGTTGAACATAAACATTGAAGAAATATTCAATATTAGAAGCTAAATATTTAAAATGAACTTTAATCCTTTCACATAAATTTTCTTTAAGACAGATAAATGATTTAAAAATTCCCAAGAGATCTGATTCCATTTTAGGAAAATGAAAGCATCTAATGGGTGGAGCTCTTGCCTCTTTGACTTTTTGTTTTAAATTCTTAAGTTTATTTATAAAATTCTTAAATGGTTCTGTAAATGTTCTTGTATTCTTAATTAAATCGAGAAATCTTAGTTCTAATCCTTCCTTTTTCTCATAAATATTAATGATTTTTTCTGAATGACATTTTGGACAAGATTTTCTGTGTTGTGAAACTTTAATAATATTTTCATTGTCGCAGTCTTTACAGACCTTTTTATTTTCTGAATGTAATATCTCAACGTTCTTAGAATCACAATCTTGACAAGCTAAAAAATCTACTTTATCTTCATGTAGACAGTCAGAACAACAGCTTGTCCCGCATGATTCACAATAATATGTAATTTTAACATCTCTTTGGCAAAATCTACACACTTGCAAATTCTCTTCAGTCATTTTTTGAAAACCTAATTTGATTTATAATAAATCGCTCTGTCAAGAAATTAAAAGGAAATTCTATTTTTGAATAAATGTGTTATTGTTATATTATCTGGAAATTGCTTTAAAAATGAGAACCGAAATTATATTTAAATTAATAAGATCTCAATTCTTTCTTCTTTACCTTATTAAAACAAATTTAAAAATCGTTTGACAATTCTTCTACTAGAATTTTTTAAATTATGGAGCAAAATAATCACGATCAAAGCAGAATTACCCCTCAATATAGAATATCAGAGACCGGAACCATAGTCTTTTTAGACCTTGACAGGTTTGGAGAATGCGTTGAAGAACAAAACTGGAATAATTACAAGCCAAATGAAATCAGCGGTTTTTTGACCAATAAGTTATTAGAGTATATAACTAACTTTCAAGCAGTTCATCTTTGGGGGATAAATAAAAAAAGAGGGACAGAAGAAGCAATTTTGTTGTTTTTACAAGAAAAGGAATGGGTTAAATCTCTTTTTGAAGATTTAAGGAAGCACATATTAAAAATAGCAAAGAAATTTGGCCTAAACACAAGTCTAAGTGTTGGGATAGCACATGGTCCAATTAGAAATCTAAAAGTTGTTAAAGGACATAGTAGAAGAGAGTTTATCAAAAATCCTACTGTATACATGGCTTATAAAGCCCTTAAGAAAGCGAAAAAAAGGGGAGGGAATCAAGTAGTATCTTATTAAATAACATAAGGTGATTAAATGAGTATAATAATTGATATGCACTTACATATAGAAGGACGTTCTCCATGTTCTGTGTTAAAATTAGAAGAATTATATGATACCTTATCTCCGCATATTGGAGGGCTCTGTATTACAGATCATTGGAATATAAAACCTATTAAGAGTCTGTATTTACCTGAGCGCAAGGTATTTTTTGGAGTAGAAGTGAGTAGTGATCTCGGAGATATACTAGCATATGGAATTAATATGCTCCCTTCGAAAAATCTTACCCCACGGCAGATTATTGACTTTATACACAGACAAGGAGGGATTGCAGTTTGTGCCCATCCTTTTTCTAGCCGACATTCAGCATTCGGTGATAACCTCTATGATTATAATTTTGATGCTATCGAAATTAATGGAGCTATCGGAAATCAAGCTAATAAAATGGCAAAAGAAGCAGCAAGGTCTTTAAATCTACCAACAATTGGAGGGAGTGATGCTCATTCAAAAGAACAACTAAATACTATTGCTACGAGATTTAATAAACAAATAAACTCTATTTCGGATATTATTAGGGAAATTAAAAATAAAAATTGCGAAGTTGTTAAGATATAGATTCAGAGCTAAAAATTAGAATAACAAGAAAATTTTTAAACTTTCTAAAAAGAGTAAAATAAAACCCTTAATCTTTATTTAATGATTTTTATCTTATCTCCAAGGGCTTGACCTGGTAAGCCTTTTTCCTTAAATAAAGCTCTTACTGCGCCACTATTTCCATGAGCCCGAGTTATTCTTCCTTTCAATTCCTTACCGGTAGAGCTATACCAAGCAACAGTCCGTCCGACTAATCGATTAGCTTCTTTGCGAGTGTTAATTCCCGGAAAATCTAAAATACATTGCTTTAATTTAATTGTATGACGTCCTTGTCTATAATTGGCTATTCTGCCTTCCATTCCTACTATTTCTAATTCACTTGACATTTTTATTACCTAAAAGAAGGTGTTCTATTTACAACTATTACACAATAATAATGTAAAAAATAAAAAATTAACTAAAAGTTGCTTATTTTATCATTTCATATGCTTCCTTCCAAGCATAGGAATTTATTTTTTTAATTTTATTTACGAATTCTTCTTCTTCTAATTCTTCTTCCTCATTTAAAGCATCTCTTAATCTATCCCAAATGTTCTTTTCAATCGCATCTAATTCATTTATGAACTTTAATTCCATGTTATCCTTGGAAAGAGGGGACTTTGTTCTTTGAAATTCTTTCATAAATTTTTTATGTCTAACCCAAAACCATTCATCATCAATTTTAGAATAAGGACCCGGTTCATTAACATTAAATCCTTCGGCGGGTATTAAATAAGGTTTATAGATGCTTTCACATGGTTTATTACTCCCGGTAAACCAATGAAAAGATTTTTTCTCTCCTAATTTGAGATGTGAAATCTGAGATCCCGTAGTTTCTATCTGTCCATGCATACAGATATTATCATCATGATTTCTCAGATAATTCCTGAGAATTTCTACTGTCATATTTCCCTTATTATCGTTTAAAAATTTTTTCGATGCTCCTTGTCTCGAGGTCAAAGGGAATTCATCTGGAACGGGAGGATCAGAAAAAATCAAGGCAAAATCGAATTCTTCTTCATTGCTACAATATTTATTTTTGATGGCATAATCAATTATACCCTTTTTCCTTCGATCTCCTTTTCCCCTTATTGTCAAATTGTTTGAAATTGACCTAATGTCTTCTACCTTCTCAACAACCCACCATTTGTCCGCGGTCTCAAGAATATATGCTTCTTTAGTATCCGCTATAATAAAGCTATTGTGATATAACCATCTCCCATTAACAGAGTTACTTCCTCCTTGTCCATGCTCCTCTAATAAGTCAATTATTATATTCAGCGCTTCCTCTGCACTTGTACTTCTCTCAAGCCCTAATCGGAGTAAATCCATTCCTAACAAGCCTGTTTCCCGATATTTTTCTCTCGTATAAACAGCTTCATTACCTATTGCAACATCATGTTCATTTACTCCCATCTCAGCACCAAACATCCAATATGGCTGACTCAAGATTACTGAATAGGTTTCTCTGGCTTGAGGGATTGAAATATAGGTACATTTAACTTCAGCCCCCCTCTCATGCTTTTTTCCAGGATTGTATGTTATTAGCTGGGGCTCATCATTGGGTCTGTCGCTATTTTTTCCAAAAATTGTAAATCCATCTAAGGATGCCTCTGGTAAGCTTACAAATGTATCACACATATTTGTTCTCACTTTTTTAATTAATTTTATAACTCGAATTATTTGTTCCTATTACCAATTGATAATACAAAACAGTTACTTAATTAAAGTGTGGTATTTAATTTCTATTCTTATAATCTATTCATTAGAAAGGATTGAGGAAAAAGAACCTAAAAAATGTACAGTTGATTTTTATTTTAGGATTTCAATTATATAGAGGTATTTTTAAAAATCTTTCAATTCAAGTCCATCATAATCATTTAATTTTCTCCACCTTTTTCGATAAAAATATCCCGGTTTATTTTCTATTGGTAAACTTTTTATTTGGTTTATCCATTTATCAGTTTTTTCTCGACTTATTTGAAATGCTTCTTCGGTTAAATTCTTCATAATCTCCATATCTTCCTCACTAGGCGACTTTTCAATTTTAGAAAGTATTTCATTCACATTTAACATGAAATCTGCCTCAAGATCATTTCTTTCATACCTATAATGGGAAAGTCTTTTTTGATAGTCCAATAAAACCAAACGATGTAATTTTTCATGATGCCACCATAACGAGTTAGGATTATATTTTGAACCCGCTAAAGAACCAATATCTGGTAAAGTGGTTTTCGGAAAGAATATTGGTTTGTATATACTTGTACATGGAGCAGAAGTTCCAGTGGCGTAGTGTATTTGATAATCCTCCTTTAAATGTGAGATTAAAGATCCCGTAGACTGACTTGGGGTTATAAAAGATTTATAATGCAAGCAAGGACTTTTCATGGAACCTTTTGAAGGATTCCAATTATCTATTTTAGTGGGTTTTATATTATGATCACGGAGGATGGACATCATAATTTGAGGTGTAAGTTTTCCTTTATGTAATAATAATTTATTTAGTGTACATTGCCTTCGCGTATTTCCTTTTGCTCCAATTTGTTGAATATTAAATTTCGGAATAAAACAGTTAGCAAAGTTAAATTCATCCTTTGAATTACAATATCCTTCATTTACTGCATGATCAATTAAATTTGGATGAATAAAATCATACTTCTCCCCAATAGTTAAAGTATTTGAAATAGATCTTACATCTTTAACTTTTTCCGCAATCCAATACTTATCTGCGGTTTCTAATACCCAAGCTTCATTTGGATCTGCTATGATAAATGAATTATGATAGAACAGATTTTTATCAGTATAGCCACAAGCACCTCCTTGTCCATATTTTTCAAGTAAATTTGTAATATTTTCAAGTGCCTCCCTGGCTGCTTTCGAACGTTCTAATGCCAACCTCATTAAATCCATACCTAAAAGTCCCGTTTTTCTATAAGGTTCTTTTGACCACACGGCTTCGTTTCCTATTGTGACTCCAAATTCATTTGCACCCATTTCACAACCCCACATCCAAAAAGGTTGACTTAAAAGAACAGCATATGTCTCTTCTACTTGAGGGATTGAAATATAGGTACATTTAACTTTATCTTTATTAGAATATTTCTTTCTTGGTAAAAATACTAAATTTTGGGCTTCATTTGGTTCTCTATCTGAGTTTTTACCAAACAAAACAGAGCCATCCTTAGTAGAATTGCCAAGAGCAATTACGGTATCACACATCTTCCTATAACACTTTTGAAATTAATTAAGAGATATAAAAAAATGTAGGTTCTGTTATTTATAAATATAAGGCTTATAAAACTACTCTAGTTCATTAGAAAAATTAAAAAAATGTTAATTTAAAGAGAATGGAAATGTTCCATAAACTCGCCAAACGGCAAGGTCATTAAATCCTAAGATTTCCGCGTGTGTTTCTTCTCCATTAAGAGTCTTTACCAGCTTATCCCATAAATCTTTTCCTAATTTCTCAATACTTTCTCCCTCTGTAATTACTTTACTCGCATCTACATCGATATTACTCGCCATCCAATCGCAAGTATTTGGATTCCCACAGATCTTTATTACTGGAGAAACTGGATTTCCGCATGGGCTTCCTCTACCGGTGGTCATAATTATTGCATGTGATCCTGCTGCTGCTAAACCTGTCATTGATTCCACATCCAAACCAGGTTCAATCATGAGATATAATCCTTTTCCTTTAGGCTCTTCTGAATATTCCAAAACTCCTTGAATAGGAGCAGTTCCAGCCTTTTCAATATTTCCAAGCGATTTTTCTTCAATAGTTGAGAGCCCTCCTGCTATGTTTCCGGGTGTAGGCTGTATTCCTCTAAAATCTATTCCCATCTCCATTGTATTCTCAAGAAATTTCTTTATCGGAGTTTCAATTTTCTCTGCCACTTTTTCATTTACAGCTCTTTTTTTAAGAAGATGCTCAGTTCCAATCCATTCTGTGAATTCTGGAAGTATTGTGGTACCTCCCAATTCAACTACTTTATCTGAAACAACACCAACAGCAGGGTTAGCGGAAATTCCGGAAATTGAATCTGAACCTCCACATTCCAAACCTAAGACCAAATTTGAAAAATCGAATGGTTCTCTTTTGAGTTCTTTCGCATCAGCTTCCATTTTTCCTGCTAATTCAACCCCTTTTTCAATTGCGGCTGTGGAACCTCCCTCTACATCTTGGACATCGAAATATTCAATCGGTTTTTTAGTTCGCTTGATTTGTCTATAAAGTAGTTTACTCGTGATATTCTCGCATCCTAATCCGACTACGACAACACCGTATACGTTTGGGTTTTTTCCTAATCCAGAAAGGGTCCTTAGGGTATAACTAAAATCTTGCCCGAATTGACCGCACCCCAATGGGTGTTTCAAAGCTACAGAAGTCCCAATCTTACGAGATATTTGTTCAGCAACATGATTTACACAGACAACACTCGGAAGAATTGCAATTTTATTTCTAATTCCCACCTTCCCTTTGGGCCTCTCGTAACCCATAAATTCTTCAGTCATTTTTTAGTATCCTCCAAATATTTGCTTTTAATATTATGTGTATGAACCCAATCTCCTTTATTTATATCTTCGGTTGAGATTCCAATAATCTCTCCATATTTCTTCACATATTCCTCTTTCATTATCTTTCTTAATGCAAACTTATGACCGATTTCAATATCTTGATTTAATGTGATCTTATCCCCATTAATGTCTAATTCCTCTCCTTCAGATAAATCCTCTAAGGATGTCGCACAATTATCATCCTTATCCATTATAATATATTTCTTTTTCAATTTTATCCCACCAAAATTTTAAAATGAATATATGTAAGTTTAACCCCCATACTTTAAAAGATTAATTTCATATCTTATTTTTCTCGTATAGATATCAAGGTTCTAAATGAATTAAATCCCAAGGCGATAGAAACGCATATACATATCGATTACTATAAAACTTTTATATAGTTTTATCAAAGTAATATATAATTCAATGATTATAAATTATTATTAAAAAGATGTGTTAAAATATGCCAAATGGATACTTTGGAAAAATTCTCTGGGTTGATCTTTCTGATGAAATGTTTAAGGAGGAGGATCTCCCTAAGAAGATGAATCGAGAATTTTTAGGAGGATATGGATTAGCTACAAAACTAATTTATCAAAATCAAAAACCTAAGATTGATGCATTATCATCTGAGGCAATTATTGGATTTTTTCCGGGTTTATTAACTGGAACTGCCGCCCCTCTAACGGGAAGATATATGATTGCAGGAAAATCCCCCTTAACAGGAACTTGGGGAGATTCAAACTGTGGGGGATTTTTTGGTCCAGAGATTAAAAAATGTGGATATGACGCGATTTTAATTAAAGGAGCAGCGGAAAGTCCAAAATATATAGCAATTATAGATGGCGAGAAAATGATTATGGATGCCGCCGATCTATGGGGATTGGATACGGTGGAAACTGAAGAGAAACTAAGTGAAAAACATGAAAGAGCAAAAATAGCATCAATCGGTCCATCAGGAGAAAAAAAATCTCTTATTTCGGGGATTGTAAATGATAAAGGGAGAATAGCCGCACGATCGGGGTTTGGAGCTGTTTTTGGTTCAAAAAATCTTAAAGCATTAGTACTGAAGGGAAATCAGCAAATCCCAATAGCTAATAATGAAAAACTAATTGAATTGGCTAAAGAATATAATGAAGGGATTAAGGAGGCAAAATCTGGGGCTACTTTCATGTGGAAGAGTTTCGGCACTAGCTGGATGAACGACATTGTAGCAAAAACTGGAGATGCACCAATCAAAAACTGGAAGGGTACGCACAAGGAAGATTTCCCACCGGATAAACTAAAGAACTTAACTGGAATGGAAGTTAATAAATTTAAGAAAAAAGAGTTTGGATGCTTTGGATGTTCCGTTCGATGCGGAGGAATTGTTGAGGTGCCAGAAGCGGGAATTGAAGAAAATCATTTACCCGAATATGAAACGTGTGCTTCATTCGGCCATTTAGTCCTTAATGATGATCTAAACTCAATATTTAAGTTAAATGATATGTGTAATAGAGCCGGAATTGATACGATCTCAGTGGGAGGGACCGTGGCTTATGCGATTGAGGCTTTTGAAAACGGGGTAATCACTAAAGAGGATACAGATGGTCTTGAATTGTCTTGGGGCGATTCAGAATCAATCATTGCTCTTGTTAAAAAAATCATCAAACGAGAAGGGATAGGAGATATCCTTGCTGATGGCACTCAAAAGGCTGTAGAGAAATTTAATGAAGGAAGCGAAGAATACGCTATACACTCTATGGGACAGGAGCTCGGTATGCATTCACCTAAATATTATAAGTCTTGCGGGATGAGCTATGCCTTTGACCCAACTCCGGGGAGACACACAGCTGCATCCTTAGATATGTTAGCTGGAGGACCTTTTATGAAACCCGATGGTTTATTCGAGGGATTCGCCCTTCCAAGAAAATTCAAAAGAGCAAGTGATGACAGATGGGAAGCTCATAAATTAGCAATATCATTATGGCAAAGTACATCAAGTCTGGGAATGTGCCAGTTCATCTACTTTTTTCAAAAATACCCCTTAGTAGGACTAATTAATGCATTAACTGGTTGGGATATTGGTATGGAGGAAATTCTGACAATTGGACAAAGAATTCAAACCTTAAGACAAGCATTTACCCTTCGTGAAGGGGTTGAAATCGCCGAAAATGAGATACCCGAACGAACCGTAGGAATAGATTATAAGGAAGAATACCAAGGATATTGTGAAAAGATTGGGTGGAACCCCGAAAATGGGTATCCCTTAAAAGAAACCCTTGATAACCTCAATTTAGGATTTGTAAAACAAGATCTCTATTCATAAATTATAGTTTTTATTTTAACTTTTTTTTCTCTTAATTTCTTGCTTAAGCATATTTTTTGATGTTTGTGTGTTTTTAAAAACACATTTAATAGAGTTTTTTTTCGATCCCTTGTTCCTTAATTTTGTTGGAAAATTTCTCTTTTTGGTTCTCATCTAAGGATAGGTATTTTAGTCTACGCATTTGACTTAAAAAAGGAGGAAGAGTTTCAAGAGGATTTTCTGCCAAATTCAATTTTTCAAGTTTTCCTAAATTTTTCAAAGAATCGGGAATCGTGTTGAGATTATTTCCACCTAAATTGAGGTATTCTAAATTTTTTAAGTTCCCTATACTCTCGGGAATTTCAGTTAGCTGATTTACTACTAAATTTAATTTTCTAAGATTTGTGAGATTCCCGACTGATTCGGGAAGCTCTGAGACCTCATTTTTCATAAGCCATAACTCTTGTAAATTGATGAGGTTCCCTATTTCACTAGGAAGTGAGATAAGATGATTCTCATTGAGATTTAACTTAATTAATGTTTTAATATTACCTATAAATTTCGGAAGTCTCTTAAATTCATTTTCTTCCAAAATTAAACTCTCAATCCTTACTAAATTACTTATACCTAAGGGAATTTTTTTAATCTCATTATTAAAAATATATAAAACTTTTAAGGAAACTAGTTTTTTCAATACTTCTGGAAATTGATCTAACCTATTTAAGCTGAGATCAAGAGTTTCTAGATTGGAGAGGTTTTTAATATCATTGGGGACGCTAGATAGACTACAATCAGATAATCCTAACCCTAAAACGTGCCCTTGCTGAGCTGAAAACCCCATATGAGTTACAGGGGTTAAATGGGAAACTTTTTTAAATTTCTTTTGAATTATTTCTTCAAATCTTTGTAGGACCGAGATCTCTTGCTCGTAAAGTTCCACATTCCTAAAGGTTTCAATATTTTCACTCAAGTTCGGGTTTCCCTCTTTTTTTAGGGATTCTTTAATACTATATATAAAGATAAATATTTAAATAAAACTTTTTACGGATTTGGTTGCCACTTTTTTTCATATTGTTCTAAGACCCACTTCCATGGAGGCTCAGGCTCTGTAGGCTTTACTTTTTCATAAAACTCGGTATACATTTTCAGCGATTTATAGGGGTCGGCAACAATCCCGTCGTCTTTATTGAATGTGAAGGTATACACGTCATACCCGCCTTTTTTAATCTCGTCAGCGAACATCTGTTTAAATATAAGCGCTTCGGTCGATATTTGGGGTATGGTATCGGCATAAATATTATCCACTCCGGTTGGGTCAAGAGAAAGATCCCTTTCGGGCTTATAGTCGCCTATGTAGATGTTCTTCCCGATGATGACGACCATATCGATTTTTCCGATAATAAGTGCATCTTGCTTTCTGTCATAAATCCAGACCGGAACCTCGGTCGCCACTACGTAATCTTTTTTAAACACTTGGGGAATAAAATAACGGTGGTGCGGCTGCCCTTGGTATTGAGTTACCCATTGTTTTGGAACTTTATTTTTTGACGGGTCCGCCACCTCCATGATGGATTGGAGGATATTATTGTCCGGGCTATTCTTAACTTTCATGATCCCGCTATTCGGGTGTTTAAATTGGGGAAATAATTTTTTGTTGTACATTACAAGATCAATATCAGACGTAAACGGACCTTTACTGAAAGATGATAGAAAATAATAAATATTGGCGGTTTTTTTCTTTTTATAAATATCCTCTGGAAAATAACCTTCATCATCTAAAGCATCTTCCAAATGTCCTTTAAAATCATTTAAAGTATTCGGAATCTCACTTATTTTGACATTAAACTGTTCGGAGTAAAGTTCGGATGGACCGGTATAAATATTTAAATATGCCAAATATTTAAATATGCCAAAGATATGTTAGCTGGAGGACCTCTTATGAAGCCAAACGGGTTATTCGAGGGATTCGCCCTTCCAAGAAAATTCAAAAGAGCAAGTGATGACAGATGGGAAGCTCATAAATTAGCAATATCATTATGGCAAAGTACATCAAGTCTGGGAATGTGCCAGTTCATCTACTTTTTTCAAAAATACCCCTTAGTAGGACTAATTAATGCATTAACTGGTTGGGATATTGGTATGGAGGAAATTCTGACAATTGGACAAAGAATTCAAACCTTAAGACAAGCATTTACCCTTCGTGAAGGGGTTGAAATCGCCGAAAATGAGATACCCGAACGAACCGTAGGAATAGATTATAAGGAAGAATACCAAGGATATTGTGAAAAGATTGGGTGGAACCCCGAAAATGGGTATCCCTTAGAAGAAAGTTTAGATAAATTGAACTTGGGATTTGTCAAAGAGGATCTCTACTAAAAAATGTATCAATTTCCATTTTATTTTCCTTAATCAAATTTTATACTCTTTTTATTTTCTATATTTTAGTGTTTCAAATTTGGGTGATTTTATAAGATATGTTCAATCATCTATCATTCTTTTATGACCTTTGGGACATATTCCATACGTAAAGTCGTAAAATCCTTCATCATATGCTTCATGAGCATCATAATGCTCCCAACAATAAATTTTATCACATTCGGGACAGTATGCATCTAATCCTTCATTACTATGATGATTTTTCAATAATGCGTGTATTCTTTCTAAATCACCCTCTTTCAAGAGAGTAAATGCTTCATCCGCTAAGTTAATATCTAAGGAACTTTCGTGAGTAATTCCTCGAATAATAAGAGATTCTTTTTCATCAAATTTACCATATCCAGTTTTAAATTCAACAGCAATTTTACCGCATACTGAGCAGGATAATTGATACTTTAAATCCGAAATTTTATTTATGATAGCATTAGGGTTCACTTTAGGATTAAAATTTTCCACCTTTTTAATTATGGTCCAAATTGCAACCCAACAAGTTTCAAACGAGTATCCTAATTGACTTATTAATTTGGTTTTCTCATCGGTTTTAAAAATATTAAGTATGCTCACGACTCTTGAGAAGTCATTTCTCGCTGAGAATAAAAACTTCTTGCTTGATTGAATATCTTCCCTTCCCAATTTATTTATGGGTTTTAATAGCTCCCAAGCAGATACAAGATGGTAATAAAATTCCTTAACATCTCCGATCCACATCTTTTTGGCGGCCTTATTGACTTTTTGAAAAGCATTTAGAAAATCTATGATTTGTTCTATTATTTTATTTACTCTTTCCAAATCTTTTCGAATTTTCCTGACTTCTTCCTTCATAGAGTTAATATTTGAACCTAATGTTTATTGGGATACCACTTTAGTATGAGAATAAATTTTCCTTGAATAACTAATATACAAACTAAACTTTTTTAAACTTAAAGATTCACGAATTTTAAAAAAATAATATTTTGAAGGCACAAAAGTATCAGATAGGTATTACAAAATAAAGAAATAAAGAAAAAAAATTGAATTTATTTTAGTATTCTGGAATAAGATCCAAAACTTTCTCAAATGCATTAATGAACTTGTCATTGTCTTCGGGAGTATGCAACATTGATGAAAATGCTCGATTTCCATATTTTGTAATGATTCCTTCCGACAAGAGAACTGTAGCTATATCGTCAACACATTTCTTTCTAAAAACAGCTTTCGGTATGTTGTTTGCATCACGTATATCCATGGCAACGGGAGAATACGTCTCAAAATGGATACAAGACTTATAGTTATACGCAAAATATGGACGATTATGTGATTCAAATAAATCGTTAAGCTTTTTAACTAAATCATCCGCCGCCTCTGCAGCTCTTTCAATGGTGTTTTCTTCCTCAATTATCTTAATAGTCCAGTACGTTGCCGCGACGGTTAGAGGATTACCTCTTAAAGTTCCTCCAACAAAAGCATGTGATCCTCCAGTTTCAACATCTCCAGTAACAACATCCATAATATCACTTCTTCCTCCAACAACGCCAGCTCCCGGGAATCCTTGTGTTATGATCTTCCCAAATATTGTAAGATCGGGGGTCACTCCAAAATATTTCTGGGCTCCTCCTAAATCAAGCCTAAATCCCGTTACAACCTCGTCAAAGATCAATAAAACATCATATTTATCACATAATTCTCTTACTTGCTTATTAAAATCTGGAGGTACAGGAGTTGAGCCTGATTCAGCACCTAAAGGCTCAACAAGCACGGCAGCAACACCCTTTCTTTTTTGAGTATATTTTTTAAGGGTTTCTTCTAAAGCGTCAATATCTGCGGGAGGGATAGACACAGTGCTTTTATAACATCCTCGTGGTATCCCATCGGATTCCATCGCACCGGAATAAGGTATGTGAATATCATAAGTTAATTGATCCGACCAGCCATGGTAAGAGCCAGAGAATTTAATGATCACTTCATTACCTGTAAACACTCTTGCAATTCGTAAAGCTGCCATATCTGCCTCTGTACCTGATTGAAAGTATTGTAACTTTTCTACCGATGGTACATGTTCTTTGATTTTCTTAATCGCTTTTATCTCCCATTCCGAATTCCAATATAAATCAGGAGGAAGGTCGTTAAACACATTTACGATTTCTTTCCTTAATTTTGGATTGTTGTGGCCCAAGATACAAGCTCCAGCGCTCATTAAATAATCAATGTATTCATTACCATCTACATCCCACATTCGAGTTCCTTGAGATTTTCTCATAGTGAGAGCATAGGGATCCTTAATAACTAACTGATGTTGCGAACCTCCAGGTATCATTTCTTGAAAATCTTCATATAAAGGTTTAGAGCTCGGTGCCATTTCGGAGATCTTTTTTCGAACTTTTGCCATTTCTTCTTCAGGAATCCCTTTAACCGGATTATCGGTTATTACTTTTAACCTTCGTTTTATTTCCTCATATTCCATTATAAGATCACTTTAAACTATTTATAAATTAATATATATCTTACTTTATCATCCTAAAAACGAAATTATTCTCTGTTTTAATTTCGTCATTAACACAATAGTAAAATTTATTAATATTTAATATAAAATTTATTAATATATAATTTTATAAAAAATTCTAGAATAATTTTCTAATATTCCAGAATTCTAAAAAACTAAACTACAAGTTTGTAAAAACTTTTAAAGAAAAAGAGAGAAATTTAAACTGTAAAACCATTTAAATAATCTTTCTAAAAAACCATTTATAATAGAGGAAATATAAAAATGACCGAAACAAAAAATGGACCGATTAAAGACTTTGAATACTCCAGAAAAACACGAATTTCATATGGAATTGGTGGTTTTCTTGACAATTTCTTTATTGGCGCTTTTACTGTAAGAGTAACTGATTTCTATGAAAATGTGATCTTAGAACAAATCGCAATAGGGGAAGCAATTGCACTTGGCACCCTTTTAATTGGAGCCGCCTTTATAATTTACGGAATTTGGAATATGTTTAATGATCCCTTAGTGGGTTATTTCTCTGATAAGAGATATAGCTTTATTAAGAAATGGGGAAGAAGATATCCATGGTATTTAGTAGGAGCACTTTCCTATGCGTGGGCTTATCTGTTGATATTTATTGTGCCATTTAATAATGTTTTTGGAATGTTCATCTGGTTATTGATTACTTTGAACATCTTTGAATTCACATTCACTCTCTGGCAAGCGAATTATTTGGCATTATTTCCGGAAAAATTCCGTTCACAGAAGGAAAGAACTAACGTCGGTTTATGGACTACAATTTGGGGTGTTATTGGAATTGCTTTAGGTGTTTTACTTCCTCCCTTGATTATCGGAGAATATGGAAATGTCCAAGGGTATTTATTAGCTGCGATCGTTGTTTCCATGATCGGGTTTATTATGGCTTTATTATCCTTGCATGGTGTAAAAGAAGATGAACAACTAATTGAGCGTGAACTTAAATTGCTTGAAGAACAAGAGGCAAAGGAGGATCTTTCCTTTTTCCAGGTTTTAAGACTTGGACTTCGAGATAAAAACTTCATGGCTTACGTGATTACATACTTTGGCCATCAAGTCCTTACAGTCTTTATGCTTGGTTCACTTGCTTATTGGATTAAGTTTGTTATTGGATCAAGCGATACAGATATGGAAACAATTATCTCAGCTGGCTTTTTATTGGCAGTGTTGGTTTCCGCACCTATTTGGGCGAAGATTGGAGAAAAGGTTGGAAACAGAAAAGCATTTATTTATGGCACTATAGCAACAACAATATTGCTTATTCCAATGATATTTATTTCTGACTTGATCTTTACTACTTTGTCTATAGCATTAGTGGGAATCGGAATTGGAGCAATTTGGGTTCTTATGTATCCATGTTTCTCTGATGTAGTGGATAACATAGTTGTCGAAACAGGCGTAAAACGAGAGGGTGCGCTAACCGGTGTAAGAACCTTCTTTGGGAGAGCTCCTATTATTCTCTGGGGAGTTTCAGTACCATTGATTCACCTACTGACAGGATACTTTCCTACCACGCAAGCTGGGACGGGTGTTCAAACACCTTTAGCGGTGTTCGGAATTAGATTACATATGGCAGTCATTCCAATGATCTTCTACTTCATAGGATTTCTTATGATGTGGAAAGTGTATTCCCTTGATCAAAAGTCATGCGATGAAAATAAAGAAATTTTGATGCGAAAAGTAATGTAAAAGCTAGAATTATCTTAATAACTCTTTTTTTTCTATATATATATATTAATTTTTTAAGTGGAAAATGGAAATAAAAAGTAAAAAAAAGAAGGAAATTTGATTATTTCTTTTTGTTTATCTATAAAGCAGCAATAACGTCTATTTCTAATAGCATTCCAGGTACAGGTAATTCAGCCACTTCAACGGCTGTACGTGCAGGGAAGTTCTCTGTAACACCATTTTCTTTAAAGAAGCTTTTATAAGCTCTATTCATTTTTTTGAATAAAGACATGTCATTTAAAAAAACTTGAACCTTAACAATGTCAGATATCTTAGCCCCCGCCGTTTCAAGTAAAGCTTTTACATTTTCAAATGTTGTTAGTGTTTGATCTTTTATATTATCCGTTCCTGGTGCTGGTCCTTGACCTGAAACAAATATAAGGTTTCCAGCCTTCACAATATGAGTATAAGGACCCGCCCTTGGAGTTCCCGGGTCATTAATAAATTTTTTATCGACCATTTTATGCATAACCTCTTTTAGTTTTTAAAACATATATCATATAATAATAGTTTTTACTTTTTTTAATAGTTCTTACCTCGAGCTAAAATTTTCCAAGTACCTATATATTCTCCGCCCTTAATCACATGGATATGGTCATAGATGTTCACAGTTGTACAGATGTGGGCAGGAATAAGTTCCACTTTATCTCCGATATTAAAGCCATCTTTGCTACTTGATTTAAATTGGGTATGTTCCTCCGTTACAATTCGAATCCTAGTTTTTGGATGATCTTTAAATTCTGGTCTTCCATCTCCCGTGGGAATTGCTTTCGATCCCGCATCCAAGGTGTAAAGTCGTTTCCCCATCTTATTGGAAATTGATCCCATAACCGTTGCAGCGGGAATGAATTCTTCCACAACTCGATGAACATGTTCATCACTGAATACATAAGTGCCAGGTTGTATTTCCGTTATCCCATCATATTTAGCGGAAAACATAAAGGTTCCCGATCCAGATGCAGATATATAGGAGATATCGAAGCCATTGTTGTTTATTAAATCTCTCGTATCAACTAAATCCTTCATACATGCTTCGGTTTGTTCCTTTCTCAAGTCATAATCAGTTTGCGGGGTGAGATGACCCTCATACCCTTGTAGTCCAACAAGTTCTAAATGAGATTTCTCTCCAATATATTTTGCTAACTCTAATGCAGGTTCACCTGGCTTAACTCCCGTTCGAGCCATTCCTAAGTCCACATCAATTAAAACTTCCAAATTCGTATCATGTTTAGATGCAATTCGATTTATATCATCGATATTTTTTATAGAATCTACACAACAGCGAATTTGTATAAGTTTTTTCAATAATACCATTCTTTTAATATGAGAAGGATTAATAACTTCATTCGCAATTAAAATATCATCAAATCCAGCTTGTGCATAGATCTCTGCTTCCCCTACCTTGGCAACAGCGATTCCTTTAGAACTCTCCCCAGCAATTTTTTGTTGAATATGAGCCACTAATGGAATTTTGGCCGTTTTAACGTGTTGTCTTAAATTTACGTCGTTTTCTTTCACAAAATCTGCCATGTATTGCATGTTCTTGATCATCTGATCATAATTCAGTACCAGAGCAGGAGTAGGAATTTTATCTTTCCAATTTTCTACCATATTTACGACACCTTTTTCTTTATTACAAAGATATATTAAATTCATTAATATATAATTTTATAAAAAATTCTAGATTAATTTCTTATAAAAATTACAATATCTATATGTATTTCAACAAAGTCAATGTTTAAAAAACATTTTGGAATAGAATTTAAAAACAACTGAGAGAAAGAGAGTTAGGGTAATATAGGCATATAATAAATATTAATTTTTCATAAGAAAACTTTTTTTTAAGATTATAAAATAACCTAATAATAGAATAAATCTTTGAGATAAGAGGATCAAAATAAAAAGGGTTTAAAAAAACAAAGGTAAGAAAAAAATGAATAAGAAGGAAAAAGATCGAATATGGATATTTTCATTTGAGTATGCCAGAGTGGTTAAGGTAGGAGGTTTAGGGGAAGTACCGCCAAATCAAGCTGAGAATCTTACAGATTACTTTGATTTTACTGTTTTTATGCCTTCACACGGGCAAATCGAGCGATTTCAAGAGAGAGAGAGCTATAAAAAATTATCATTTGAGTGTACCGGAAAATTTGACTCAGCAATTATAGAGGAAAAAACTGAAGAAATTGAATATAAAATTTCATTTCATAAAGTCACAATAAATGGTGTAAATATAGTCCTCCTTTCAGGAGAAAATTCAATTAGCAGTAAGTTTTTAGATGATGATAATGTCTATAATCCCGATACGATTGATGGAAAGTTTTATTTATACGCGAGAGGTATGCAATGCTATATTAGATTTCTTCTGGAAAATAATAAAGAAAAGTTACCTAATTTAATTCATATGCATGATCATCATGTGCTTTTTCCTTTTCTAAACATTAAGCAAGAATTAAACAAAAACAATTTGGAGATACCATCTATTATTACCATACATTTACTTACATATCCTCGAAAAGGCATAGACTTCTATAAATTATGTGGAATTGATGATACACCTATTAAAATAAGATTTGAAAAGGGATTTAAATCATTACCCCTAGAAGAAGTGTTTAAATTAGCTAAAGATGCGAAAGAGGGGAAATCAGATAAAAAACCTCCCACAGTAGAAAAAATAGCGGCAATCGTCAGTGATTTAGTAACCTCAGTAAGTGAATCATATCTTAAATCCGATGTTATTCCAGAATGTGGTGGAAAACTTATTAAATTTAAATCTGATTTTGTGTGGGATGGGTGCGACTGGCAATATGAAGATATCTTGGAGGATGTTATGAAAAATCATGCGAAAGACATGAGAAGGATTTTGGATATCCCGAGTGATCAAAAAATTAGGCAAATGGATATGAAAAAATATCTTTTAACACATAAAATAGGTAATCTTAATAAAAGTCCGCTCATAAGGTCAGAGAAGGTTTTAAAAGCAATTAATGAAATCTCCAACGGCAACCAATTTGTTAAAGATGGGAAAATTAAAGCTTTTGAAACGTCAGGTCCCTTGGCTATCACTACTGGGAGAGTCTCTCCTCAAAAAGGTTTTGATGTGATTTTAGAATCAATTCCCGACGTAATTGAAGTCATCCCAAACGCCAAATTTTTACTTCTCGTTCTCCCTACAGATTACAGTATAGAAGAAATAAAGGAATATTCAAAATATGTTAAAAAATTCCCAGAAAATCTTAGAATTATTTTTGGAATCGCACCAGATGTCTTTAATCTCGCTCATATAGCTTCAGATGCATACTGTGCCATTTCAAGATGGGAACCTTTTGGAATAATGGCATTAGAAGCCATGGCTTCCAAACTACCCGTAATAGGGACTAAAGTCGGCGGGATTCAAGAAACAGTTTTAGATCTTCGTGAGCTACCCAACAAGGGTACTGGGATTTTAATTGAGAAGGATAATAAAAAGCAATTTGTCGAAGCAATAATAAATATATTTCGCATTGCTCAGATCTATGAAATGGAAGCATTTCAAAAAGAAATCAATGAAGAGCGGACTAAAGATTTCCTTGAAGATATTACTTATAAGGAATTAAAAACAAAAGTAAAAGATAACCCACAATATTTCCTTAAAATTAAAGAATATTGCTACAACCGGGTAGAGAATCATTTTCGTTGGCGGATAGTGTCGAAAAAGTTGATCAATCTTTATTCAGATATTCAGCAGATCCATAATTCATAAAAATCTGAGGACATTAAGTTGAAACTATTTAAAAGATCTATTTATTTTTTACTCCTCTCTGTTCTATTACTGAATACGCTTGGGATGGCGATGTATTCATATACAGCCCCTTTTCTTTTCAATTTGGAAGTAAAAGAATCTTTAATTCAACTTATTGTTTCTATCTTTCCTTTGAGTCTATTTCTATTCCCTCCCATATTAGGTAAGATAAGTGATTCTATTCAAAACCGTAGAATATTTCTTAGAATTGGTGCTCTTGGAATGATATTTCTTATGATAACGTTTTTATTTGTAAGAATTTTGGGGTTAATTATTCTTCTTTTGTTCTTATATGGATTTTTTCAATCTTGTCTGAACTTGAATTTTGTATTATATCAAGAATTAATTGAGAATGATAGGACTTATATCTCGTATTTTAACGCTTTACTTGTATTAGGATGGTTTTTTGGAGCTCAGATTGGAGGATTGTATATAGATTTATTTGGTATTGATTCAATATTTCAATTTCTTCTAATTGTTTCTGTTTTAAACTTTCTTATAATCTTGTTTATCAAAGAAGATCGAGAAAAGATTACTGAAAGATTTCAAATTATAGGAAAAGATTTAATCAAGTCACTTGCTAATGATGAGGATACTACTTTTGATAATAATATAGATATTTCTCACTCAATTTATGGCGCATTATTTTTTAGAAATTTCGGTATAAGACCAATTATGTCAATATTAGCGATACTTATGGCAATTAATTTAGGCTCGAATACCGAAATTGGTTTTCTGATTGGCATCAATCCTTTAATTCAATTTTTCCTAATGATTCTTATTGGAAAGTTAGTATCAAATGGAGATGACAATGATATTACCATTCTCAAAACTTTAATGATTTTGGGTTATTTCTTAAGTGCATTTGTTATCTTTGGATATATCCTTTCTATAGATTTCAATGGATATTTAGTAAATCAAATCCTAATTTCTCTTAGCTATTCCTTTTTCTGGACAGCAACACATTTTTATATTTCTCAAAAAACGGATCCCAGTAACAAAGGTAAGTACATTGGATTAGCGAACTCGAGCTTTTATCTTGGAAGCTTTTTAGGGAGTCTTTTTTTCAGTACGCTAATTGGAGTTTATTCGGAATATTATATCCCTATGATGTTTATGGTTGTCTTTCCCGCACTTTCGGCCTTTCTAATTATTATATTCTTTAGAAAGAATCAGAAAAAATAATAAAAAGTTTAAAGAGAATTTTTTATTTCCAACGCCATTTAGGTTTCTTTTTCGCGAGACGGGATAAAGCTCCAGTCATAAAATCTTTTGTCTGTAATAGTTGGGATGAGATTAGAGTTTCCAATTCTGCTCCATGTTGAATACCCTTTCCATAGCAATCATCAATCAATTTTTTAGAGAGACCAACAGCTAAAGGTGCGCTATCAATTAATTCATCTGTATATTTTCTGATTATTTCATCCAACTCCTTTGAGTCTTTGGCAACAGCATTAAGTACGCCTAACCTATATGCTTCTTCACCATCAAAAGTTCTTCCTGTCAAAATAATATCCTTCGCATTCATAATTCCAGCTATTCGAACAAGTCTAATTGTACCTCCCACATCTGGATTCATCCCAAGTTTCGTTTCGGGCATACAAAATTGTGCCGAGTCTAACGCAAAACGAAAATCACAAGCCAAGGCTAGCTCAAAACCTGATCCCAAACAATGTCCCTTTATTTTTGCAATCACTGGTTTTTCCATTTTTTCAATTTTATGAAAAATTTTCTGCAGCCAAGTATTCATCCAGTACCTGAAATGTCTTGGTTTCCTCAAATCCGGGAGATCCACCCCTTCAGGTAAATCTTGACCAGAAAGCATCTTCAAATCAATACCTGCACTGAAAATATCTTCTCCTCCGGTTATTATAACAACCCGAGTTAGAGTTTGTTCAACTTTATCTAAGGCTTGGTTTAAACTTGAAAATAAATCATAATTTAAGGCATTTTTTTTATTTAATCGATTGAGCTTTATGGTCGTAATTGTTTTTTCTTCATTTTCTTCAATAATCAATATATCGTTCATTTTCTCTCATTTAAGGTTTTATGTAAAATCAATTAAATTAATTTAAGATACTTATGAGAACTTATAAAGTTATATCTCAAGTGGAATCCAATCTAAAAAAGATAAAGGAAAGCCAAAAAACATATTAAAAAAAGTGAAATGCTACTTAGACTTTGAACGCCAAAATGGACTTAAAGTCTGAATTAATAGACCTTTTTTATCTGGAATAAGCTCAAGTTCTTTTCTAATCCATTCTGATATCCATTGGTGTTTCTGTTTAAACCGAGAATCCATAAATATTATAGCTCCTTTATCTTCCATTTTTCTTATTGGTCTACCTGCTGCTTGGTTTGCTCTTTGTATCGCCGGATAAAGATAGCCGAAATTCCAGCCTTGATCATTAAATACCTTATCATAATATTTTATTTTAGCTTGAACTCGGGGAGTTGGTAAATGATATGGAAAGCCTGCAACAATAATAGAGTTCATATAATCTCCCGGATAATCTTCTCCCTCAGAATTTCTTCCTCCACAAACACCTAACAATACCCCACCTCCCGAAGGATTATCAGCCATAGATTTGAAATCTTCTACCATATAAGCATTTTCTGAGGCTGAATTTCCAGCTTCTTCTACAAATAACTTTTTATTTGCCTTTCTTATAACATCTTCTAAATTGTTAGCTAAAAGACCTTTAAGAATTTTATAGGAAGCGCAAAATATCCCAACATTTGCGGGGGTACACCTCAATACTTCATAAATTTTTTGAATCATTTTTCGAAACATTTTTGGATTTCTACTGGCTCTGCGGGTATCAACACCTTCTGTTATAACGGCTTTTATATTCTTTCTTTGAAAAGGAGAATTAGCAAGGAGAGCTTGATATCTTTTCCCTGTCTGATTTAACCCCATCAAATTATTATAGACATACGGGTTTACAGTTCCCGAGAGATGAAGGCAAGAATAGCAACTATTCAAGACGGGAATAACGATCTCCCTTGGATCTAAGGCAACAATCTCCATAGAAATATATTTATTTCCGTCTTTTTTGCTCCTATTCATTGAATAACAGAAAAAATATTTATCTAAGCTGTATGTTTTTATCCACTGCAACCAAAATTCTGCTAAAGTTCCTACATAGTCACGGGCAAAGATGCCATTCGCAATCTTTTCCTCATGAATGGCTACACTATAGTCGTGGATTTCAATTATGAAATTTTTAAATGAATTTAGATCTTGAAAGCCCATTTTCTCTATAATTGTCTTGATAAAGGAAATTGGATTTATTTCAGTTTCATTGACCTTCATAGTTTTCTTTACCTCATTAAAATGACCGATCAAGAAGTTTACAAAAGCTTGCATCTTACTGGGAGAATCATATATCTCCAAATCCTTTAAGCATAACTTCAAGGAATAAGGAGAAATACGGTCCGAATTTACATCAGTAGCAACATCTATGATATTATGACATTCATCTAAGACCAAAATGCATTTTCCAAGTTCTGAACCTATGAACTTTAAAAATGAATCTCTAATAAACGGATTGAATATCCACTGATAATTACAAATAATCACTCTCATATCTTTTAAGAGAAATTTGCTTAAAAAATAAGGACATAACTTCTTCTCCTTGCAGAGTTCTATCAGAACGTCAGCATCAACTGGTTTCGTAAAAATTTCGGGTGAGATCAAAATAGGAGAATCATAATTATCCTTTTTTTTCAGCAGGTTGATAAAGTATTTACAATTTTGGTTTTTTCTCAAATCACTACAAACTGACATTGCATTTCTGGGGTCAGTTTTTAACTCAAGTAGCGTTTCATTTAAACACATTTCATTACGTCCCCTAATCGAAAGTCCATTCACTTGAAGCTCAGATTTATTATTCTGTGAAAATAAACTTGAGATTTTATGTAATTCTTTTATAACTCTCGTATTCTGGGAATGTGTTCGACACATATATAGAATCTTCAAATCATTTTCGTATGCTACGGGGAGTAAACTACTGAGAGCAATCACAGTCTTCCCAGTACCGTTTGGAGCAACGAGCAAAATATTATTATTATTGCGGGTACCTTGTTCTATTTGCTTAATCATCGTTTCTTGTGAAACTCTAAACTCAGAATAAGGAAAGAAGCTTGAATATTCCATGAATAAATTAGATTGTTTGATAATTCTATTACTTAAGAATTTTATTTCTATTAAATTAATAAATTTATTTATTAAGTGGATAAGGAAACTTAAAAAAATAAAGAGTAAGTTGCTTTTTCAATATTGAGTTTTTCAGCATAGTTAGTCGTGGAGTATTGGATCTCTGGCTGCTTTAACGGCATCTAATCTTCCAACTGAAGTTCTATGGGGAGCTTTTTTAACTTTTTCAGGATTTTCTTTAGCTTCCTCAAATATTTTTAGCATTACATTAATAAATTTGTCCAAAGATCTTTTTGATTCGGTTTCTGTAGGTTCGATCATCATGGCCCCTTCAACAATTAATGGAAAATATATCGTCGGAGCATATATCCCATGATCCAATATCCTCTTTGCTATATCTTCAGTATTTATTCCATTTGGCACTCCCTTATCAGAAAGAACAAATTCATGCATACACATTCTGTCATAGGGGAGATGATACTTTTCCTTTAGTTTAACTCTCAGATAATTTGCATTCAACACTGAAATATGACCCACTCGTTTTAAACCTTCATACCCCAGAGCCTTAATATACGAGTATGCTTTTACTAAAACCCCAAAATTGCCCCAAAAACTTTTTACCCTACCAATTGATTTTTCTGAGTCGGTACGGCAGACAAATCCGTCATCACTTGCAAAAACACAGGGATCTGGGAGAAAAGGAATCAACTCTTTTGTAACTCCTACAGGTCCAGATCCAGGACCTCCTCCTCCATGAGGTGTAGAAAATGTTTTATGTAAGTTCAAATGTATGATATCAAAACCCATATCTCTAGGCTTCGAAATTCCTAACATCGGATTAAGATTTGCTCCGTCATAGTAACATAACCCATTATATTTATGAACGATTTGAGTTATCGCCTTTATTTGCCTATCAAAAACTCCTAATGTGTTTGGATTTGTTAACATTATACCAGCAACATCACCCTCTTTCATAGCGAATTCAAGTTGGTCTAAAGGGACTTCTCCTGCCTTATTTGATTGAAGCTCAATTATTGAAAACCCCGCCATCTTAGCTGAGGCTGGATTAGTTCCATGGGCAGAATCTGGAACAATAATCTTATCTTTTTCCATTTCATTAACTTCAAAATACTTTTTCATGATCAACAAACCTGTTAATTCTCCGTGAGCTCCAGCAGCGGGTTGTAATGTATATCCATCCATACCAGTAATTTCTTGTAATAATTGAGAAAGATATAATATCAGCTCTAATGCCCCTTCGTTTTCCTCCTGTAAAGGATGAATCTTAGAATATCCAGGAAGACGAGCAATAACTTCATTAATCTTAGGATTGTATTTCATAGTACAAGATCCAAGAGGATAAATTCCATTATCTACGCCGTAATTATTTTCACTTAAATTTGTATAATGGCGTACTATTTCAACTTCTGGTAAATTAGGAATATCTAATTGTTCCCTTTGGAAATCTTTTGGAATAATTTCATCAAGGTTTTCTGTCTCAATATCCATCTTAGGAATAAAATTTTTCTGAGGTCTTTCAAAACTTTTTTCAAATATTAGATTTTTTACTTTTCTCATTTTTTATAGTTACCTCTTTTTAATTAGAAGTCTTCTTGGCTATTTTTATAAATTTATCAATATCGGAACTTGAATTCATTTCTGTGACGCAAATTAATACTTGATTATCCCTTGCTGGGAAATATTTTGAAAGTTTTAGAGGAGGTAAAATATCCTCTTCTTTGCATAGATTAATCAATGCATCCACGTTGGGAACTTTTAGTGTAAACTCATTATAAGTCTGATCTTGATTTAATATCTTATAACCACTAATTTCTGATAATTTACTTTTTAAGTAGTGAGTTTTTTTAACATTCTGGGTCGCTATTTCCTTTAATCCATATTTACCCATACATAATAAATAAATCAAAGTAGATAACATACATAGCGCTTGGTTTGTACAAATATTGGAAATAGCTTTTTCTCTTCGGATGTGCTGTTCCCTAGCTTGAAGAGTTAATAAGTATCCCGTTCCATCCCCATTAAGTTCCTTAGTTTTTCCAACTAATCTACCCGGAATTTTTCGCATATATCGCTCCTTTGTTGTAAATATTCCTAATCCAGGACCTCCGAATGAAGGAGCAATGCCCAAAGCTTGACCTTCGGCCACGAATATATCTACATCACATTGACCTGGAGGTTTAAGTATCCCCAGACATGTAGGATCTGTCATAACTTGTATTGTCAGACATCTTGAACTTTTATCTTTAATTTTTTTAACAATAGAACAGACATTTAGGATATCTCCGAAAAAAGAGGGACTCTGAAAGATAACGGCAGCGGTATTATCGTCAATATGAGAAAATACTTCATCTAAAGAATGGATTTGAAACTCTATCTCATGACCCCAACAGTATGTTTTAGCAACTTCCATGTATTCTGGATGAATTCCATCAGTGAATAAAACTTTATTTTTCCTACTCACTTCTGTTGCCATTATCGCTGCTTCTGCCATCGCGGTGGAACCGTCATACATACTAGCATTTGAGATATCCATACCTGTAATTCGAGAAATTAAAGTTTGATATTCGTATATAGCTTGTAAAAATCCTTGGCTTGCCTCAGCTTGATAAGGAGTATAGGAAGTATAAAATTCCGGACGGCTTATGATAAAATCAACTAATGAGGGAATATAATGATAATAGCATCCCGCTCCTAAAAACGAACTGGAATACACTTTATTCTTTTTAGACAAGTTAGTTAATTCTTTTAGAAGTTCTGGTTCTGAAAGACCTTTTGGAATATCTAGATCCTCTATACGTAAATCTTTTGGGATATCATCAAATAAATGCTCAAGAGATTCTACTCCTATTGTATTTAAAAGTTCAGAAACAGTTTTTTCATCATGTGGAACAAAATCCATAAATATAATCTCAAAAATTTTTTTATCTTTAAAATCTAAAATAATCCTAATAAAAGATGAATAAAATAATAAGAAAAAAGTTTTTAATCTTCTTGTTCTTCATCAACTAACTTTTTGTAATCTTCAACCGAGAGTAAATCATCTAATTCATTTGAATCAGTAAACTTAAGTTTTAGGAGCCACCCTTCTCCAAACGGAGATTCATTTACAAGTTCAGGCTTCATTTCAATTTCTTCATTAATCTCGGTTATTTCTCCCGTTAACGGTAAGTTTAGCTCTCCCACTGCTTTAACTGATTCGATTTCTCCAGCTATTTCGTTTTGATTAAAAGAATCCCCAACAACTGGAAATTCAACAAAAACTATATCTCCCAATTGATTTTGAGCATAATCAGTTATTCCTACTGTTGCAGAACCGTCTTCGATACGTACCCATTCATGGGTTTTCGTATATTTCAAATCTGAAGGAAATTCATAATCCATATAGTATCACTATTTTATTTATTTTATTTGATAGTTTTGCTATTTTTAAACATTTCTATAGAAGGGTGTGGAAACAACTTCGGCTCTTAAACGTCTTCTTCTAATTTCAATCTCCATCTCCGTTCCTACTTCACTATATTCTTTCTGAACTAATGCTAATCCGATTGTTTTTTCCAAAGTTGGGGAGTAACCCCCAGAGGTGACAAAACCAATCTCTTGATCATTTTTAAATAACTTATAATTCTCCCGGATTATACCTCTATCTTTTAAATTCAGACCGACAAGAGTTCGAGAAGTTCCTTGTTCCTTCTGTTTCATTAGAACGTCTTTTCCAATATAATCTATACCCTCCTTTTTCTTTACTAGCCAATTAAGACCAGCTTCGATAGGAGTAATTTCATCACTAATTTCATGACCATATAAAGAATAACATGCTTCAAGTCTTAACGAGTCACGGGCTCCTAACCCAGCAGGCTTTGCTTTTGTTTCCAGAAGAATATTCCAGACCTTTTTTGCGTATTCTTTAGCAAAGGATAACTCAAATCCTTGTTCGCCAGTATATCCTGTTCTCGCAATAAATATCGGTATATCATTCAATTTAGCATGAGCAAAATAGAATCTTTCAATGGTGGATAAATCAATATCGATTAGCTCTTGGAGTAAATCTTCAGAATCGGGTCCTTGATACGCGATTCGACATCTTTCATTTGAAACGTTCTTGATTTTTACCTCTCTATCTCTGATATGTTCTTTTATCCAATCAAAATCCTTTTGTCTATTTGAGGCATTTACAACCATTCTAAATTTTTCAGGAGTTTCCTCATAGTAGACCATATCATCAACTACCGTTCCATTTTCATAACACATACATGAGTATTGGCCTTTAGAAGGCTCCAACAATTTGAGATCATTTACCATTAGATATTGGAGAAGATCAATAACATCAGAACCTTCTAACACATATTCTCCCATATGTGAGATATCGAATATACCTAGATGATTTCTTACTGCTTTGTGTTCTTCTATAATACTATCATACTTTACAGGCATCTCCCAGCCAGCAAAATCGATTATACGTGCCCCTAGCTTTATATGTTCTTCATATAATGGCGTTCTCTTTTTTTTATCCAAAAAACCACACCTACTAATTAATTGATATTTTGATATAAAATACCAGAATTATTTAACTTTATGATTAAAAAGAGAAAATCACGAATGGGGAAAAGAAACCCATGTGCGTGGATTTACCATTAGGAAAAGGAAAAATAAGAAAACTCCAATATTTCCGCAATTAAAGCTAAATTTAGTTAATGTTGCCAAAAAGTAATAGATAAAATTTTAATATTCTTTTATTCAATCACAGTAAAAATTTAAAATATAGCAATTGTTTTTTATTTAAAATGAATGAAAATTTTCATGTTTCATTTAAGGACCTCCTTTCTGAGCCTTTACTAAGAGATTTAGTTCTTTTTATAACTTTCTTGATAGCAACCCTAACTCAAGGTTGGGAAAATATAATTCTATTCCTTTTCCCTTTTAGCTCATTTACATTTTTATTATTCTTCAGAATCATAAGCAATAACAAATGGAAAACTATGTTCGAAGAAAATTTTATACTTTATAATCCTCTTGGTTCTGAAGAAGTTCACGGAAATAGATTTCAATTTTCAACGCTCATTCAACTCGTTTTATTATTTTGGTTGGGAGCTGAGTCTTTATACCATCCGCAACTAATTGATAATTATTTGCTCTTTTTTCTCATCACATATGGATTTTTTTACTCCTTCTCATTCTTCTGGATATTCAGTGATTTGTGGAAATATGCCGGTATAAAAGCATATTTTGAAGATACTTATGAGGATAGAGAGACTATAGTTAAAGAGAAAATAGTTTCTGAAAAAGAAAAGGATGAGCTTATCTCATTTTTAAATCTTGAAACCTACCGTAATATATTTATCCTAAGTTTTATCGTATTCTTGACAGTGAATATTTTGAATATCTTTTTCTCTGTTTTCATTTCTTGGGGCACAATAACAGGGCTATCAGTCCAATTGCCCGGTACCGGGATCTCAAATTTAGGGGAGATAAGTTTTTCTCCATTCTTATACATTCTTTGGATCCTTCCTCCCTTGGTGACTATTTTGTCTTTGAAAATAATCTATAATGATATTAACAAATTAAATAAAGATAATTTTAAGAAGGATAAGTTATATCAACTAGTTAAAAATAAGCATTTTCCTAAAAAAAAGCAAGTTCAATTATTGGAAAATTTAAAATCAGTGAATAAAAAATTTAATGATCTTTAGGGTAATATCCAACATATCAACTAAAATTTAATAAAACGATTAAAATGAGTAAACGTCGGAAATACTTATTCAAAGTCTTAATTGTAGGAGATGGTGGTGTTGGTAAAACTACTATGGTAAAACGCTTGATTACCGGGAGATATATTGAACAAAAAATTACAATAGGAACTGATCTCTTCGCATATAATCTCGAAAAGGATGGAAATGAAATAATACTACAACTCTGGGATTTTGCTGGAGAGCGAAGATTTCGATTTTTTCTTCCGAATTATTCCCGAGGAGCTATGGGTTGCCTGCTCTGTTATGATCTGGCGAGAAGATCTAGTTTTGAAAATCTGGAAGAATGGTTTGATATTGTGAATAATAATGCTGATGATCCCGTAATCTTTCTTGTTGCTTGTAAACATGATTTGGCAGAAGAAAAAAGAGTAGTCGAAAGAGAAGAGGCAAAAGAATTCCAGAATAGCCACGGAATATCTAAGTTCTTCGAAACTAGTTCATTAACTGGATATAACAATGAGATAATCTTTAAAGATCTGGCAAATGAGATTATTGAAAAGAAAAATATTCCAATATAAAAAAACTCAGATTTAGTATTTTCTATTCCTTAACCTGTTTTTGGCTAAGCTTTGAAATTGAGATTTATATCTGAATTATATTTCTACGTTTAAATTCCAGAATAGATATTAAAACAAAAAGAAAGAAAATAAGAAAGAAAAATAGATTAATCTTGTAATAGATCTTTTAGCTCTTCATAATTAAGATCTAAGTATCGGGCTGATACCAATCTCTCTCCAAGGAGTGTTTTGAAGTTCTTTTTTCTCTTTTTATTCAAAAACTTTTTCATTTCAGAGAGATCTGGATCCTTATCGGTTATCTCAATAAGTTTTTCTTTAACCGCTTGGTCAACAACCTCTTGACCTAAATCGGTCCGAATTATCAAAAGAGCTTCTCCTTTTGGGGCACCCCATGGTGAATATGAAACATCAGAGAATTCTCCAGAAAAATCAGTACAATATCGACATCCAGCCATTCCACCAGAAGAACACGCATAAGCTACTTTTAAAGAGACCGTATCTCTTGCGCCTGTGTTAAAATCAGAAGTTAAGATCTTAGCAAGGCCTTGAAGATGACAAGGATTCGCAATTATACCAACATTTTTTTTCTGAGCCAAATATGCTTCTCCGATACCTGTAATTAATGGTCCAGCATTTTCCATTGTACTGCTTGGAACATTTTTCTTTGCGTCTTTAGGATTATCTACAACTACGGGAAATGCGACAGGAGGTTTTTTACTTTTCTGATCTCCAAGAACCATATGTTCTACGATTCCTTTATCAAACGCTGCCTCAACTAAATTTGCAAGAATCTCTTCTTTATTCTTAGACTTAACTTGGATTATATCCTTATAAACCCCAATTTCTTTATCTTCCCGGGTCTTTCCATAGAACCTTTTCTCTAAATCACTAATTCGTAAAAAGCTTCTTGGACAGCTATTATAACATAATCCAACGGTTTCAGCACATTCATCAACTACATATGCTTCCCCAGTTTGCTCGTCAAACATCATGTGTGGACAAAAAGCATTACATGACCCACAATGAATGCACAGACCAGCATAAATTACTTCTCCTTCAAGATCTTGCGAACTTTTTTCAACTTTCATAATTTTTCAGTTTTGATTAGTTATGAATTACATTATTTTATTAAATGAATACCTCAATACTCAGATTCATTCATTTGCTATTTATTTCTGGGATTATTATTGCCATTCAGCATTGAACCACATGTTTTATCTAACTTTTTAACAATCTTGTCTCTATCCTTCCAAGCTATCCATGTATTCCCAGACTTTTCAAAGTGGAATCCAGCGTAATTATCCTTTAACTCTTCTTTTAAAACCCTTTTGACATAAGTCCATGAGAGATCAGTATTGTCAACCACCTCTGTTATTGAAACGGGATGATTTTCCTCAAGAGAGTTAAAGAACTCTATAATTTTTTCTAATCCACTTTTAGAGTTTATGGTTGAATCCACCTGAGTTAAGAATCTTTAAACTGTTTTTTTGTTAAAATAATGTAATTTCTTAATTTGCTTAGTAAAATTTTTGATGTAATTTAAAATTGTTCAAATCTTGTTTGAAGTTTCGAACTAAAAAATTTAAAAAATTAAATTTAATAAATTGTTTGCCTTTGTACTAATTAATTCACAATAAGTTTAGGATAAAGACATTCAATATGTAAGTCTGATCACAATCGTTAGACCATCCCTTAACATATACATATGATAAACCACTCGAGCTAATTGCTTTTTAAACAACTCCTTATCATTAAAATCAAGATCTACCGTAATTTTCTTCTTTGATTTTCGTTTTGTCATTCCACTAGGTGTCTGTTCATAGAAATGAACACGGAACTTCTTTATTATTAATTATTAATTTCTACAATTTTAGATTACGAAATTTTTTCCATATTGAAAAACTCACCCTCTCAATTGATATATAAACCTCTCTTATCTAGTTATTAATACCGAGAATCTACTCAAAATGAGGAGATAGAAAAATGACCAATGTAAAAGACAAGAAATTTTGTTTTACGGGAGCATTAGAAAGTATGACTCGAAAAGAAGCCCACAACCTCCTTAGTCAGCACGGAGGTATTCCCAAGACCTCGATCGTGAAAGATCTCGACTTCTTGGTAAGCAACGCCCAAGAAGAGACGGTTAAAATACGAAAAGCAAAGAATCAAGGCACCAAGATCATTACCGAAACCGAATTCTTAAATATGCTCAAATAGAAATAATAAACTCCCCAAACTATATATTTTCTTTTTTTTCAAAATTTTTTATTTCTCTCATTGTTTTTATTTTATCAAATTTTATCAATTATATTGTCATTATTTCGATAGTCCCTTTTTCTTTAAATATCCTTAAACCTTTTCTTCAATAACGCAATTTTTGAAAAAATTCAGTGAAGAAATGGCAAAAAAGCAAGCTAACCTAATTGAGAATATCAACTCACATAAAGACCAGAAAAATTCTCAAAGCAATCCCAATAATCTGGAGGAAGATTCTAAGAGGCAAGAAAGGATTCGAGAGTTAGAAGAGCAAATTCAGCGCCACCGAGACTTGTATTACAACAAGACACCCCAGATCAGCGACACAAAATACGATCAGCTCGAAGATGAGTTAAGGCAGTTAGACCCCGAGAACCCCCTCTTTTTTGAGATCGGAGCAGATTCTTCCGAGTTATTTGAAAAGAGGGAACACATAATGCCGATGATGTCCCAAGATAAGGCATCCTCTCCGGAAGAGTTTCGAAAATGGGCAAAAAAGCGAAATTACGATACATACATCATCCAATTCAAATTAGACGGGGTAAGCATCGAGCTTCAATACAAATCGGGAGTCTTCCAATGTGCAGTTTCAAGAGGAGATGGGAAAGTCGGAGATGATATAACCCAAAATGTTATGAAGATGAATGGATTCGTTCCAAAACTTACTTCGAGATTTACGGGAGCTCTTCGAGCAGAAGTAGTCCTTTTTCGAGATATTTTTGAAAAGAAATACAACGATAAGCAGAATCCACGCAACGCTGCAGCAGGTATAGTGAGAAGAAAAGATGGGATAGGGAGGAAAGATCTCAATCTCATCTATTATGACGCATATACCTCAACCGCAGAAGTCCAATTTGAAAATGAGCTTGAAAAGATAAAATGGTTAAAAACCGAACAATTGGATACGGTTAAGACAAAAGTTGTAAAGACAACCGAGGAAGTCATCGAGGTAAGAGAAAAAGTTATCTCGGAAACTCGACCAGAGTTAAACTATGAAATAGATGGATTAGTGATCAAAGGCAAGAAAATTGATTTAGAGGATATGAAAAGGGCCAAACCCGAGTCGCAAATTGCTTTCAAGTTTCCCGCAGAAGAGATAGACTCTATTTTGAAGGATGTAGAATGGAGTATAAGCGGACACAATTATACCCCTGTGGCAATTGTCGAACCCATTGAGATTGCAGGAACTACGGTGTCCAGAGCGAGTTTAGCCAATCCGAACTTAATAGAAGAATTAGGAATCAAGATCGGTTCAAAAGTTATCGTCTCCAAGCGAGGTGACATTATCCCCAAGATCGAATCGGTCATTTCAACTCCCGAACACGCCCTTAAAATCTCGGTCCCTCAAGAATGTGAGGTATGCCATTCGAAATTAATCAACGAGGGAACACGTCTTTATTGTCCAAATGAGGAATGTCCGAAACGATATTATCATAGGATTCTCAAATGGATTAAAAAATTGGATGTAAAGCATTTTTCGGAGAAACTCATGCTTTCCAGGTTATTCGAAACGGGAAAAGTCCAAACGATCGCAGACCTTTATGACCTTAAGATATCCGATCTTACAAGATTCGAGGGAGTAAAAGAGAAATCTGCCAAGAAAGCCTTAGATAATTTGTTTTCGGTAAAAAAGATCCCTTTAGAACGCTTTATTGCAGGATTTGATATTGAAAATATCGGAGAGAAGATGGTAAAGAAAGTGGTTGATGAGGGATATGATACTTTAGAAAAGATTAAAAACGTCTCCTTATCGGATCTCCAACGAGTCGAAGGCTTTGCCGAGATCACCGCCAAGATGCTGAAAGAGGGAATTAACAAGATGTATCCGCAGATGAAAGAAGTCCTAAATAAAGGGAAAATCACAATCCAAGAACCGATTACGGAAGGTAAGTTAAAAGGATTGACTTTTTGTTTTACAGGAGCACTTAATACGATGAAGCGGAAGGAAGCCCAAGACCTTGTGGCTCAGCACGGAGGAGAAGCAAAAAGTGGTGTCGTCAAGAATCTCTCTTACTTAGTGACAAACTCCAATGAGCAGACCGCAAAATATCGGAAAGCTAAGAGTCAAGGCACCAAGATTATTTCCGAAGAGGAATTCTTAGCTCTTATAGAATAATCATTTTCTCATAGGTTATTATTGGTTATTATATTTTTCTTTTTTTTCTTGCGATTGTCATTGCTTTACCGGTTTTTTGGTCTCATATATTTTTGTTTTTATATGTTCATTTCTTTTAGTCATATATGAACGCTTCAGATAAATCTTGTAAACTTTTCTTATGGTAAGAGTAGAAGGTCATTTGAATCATATTTCAAAAGTTTATAAAGAGAATATCAATATCTTTTTTGAAGAATAAAGGAAACAAAATCATTTTCCAAAAATTCAAAACCTTTTTAATGAAATGTGATTCCTTTTTAATCTAATAATATCATTTCCCAAGGCTAATTCTCTTATTTTTATTTAAGCTCTTTGAACCTTCCCGTTCTCATTATATCACATGGAGATAAATATTCAATATCTGATTTCTCGACGAAATTTTGCAGTTTTTCGGACCATTTTCTGTAATTTCTTTTGCCTGCGCTAAAAGGTCCCGGCATCTCCATACCAGCAATAATTGCCTTATCAATAGTTTTATAACTTTCAACGACATTTTCTTGGAGCAATCTACACCCTTCATTTAATTGAATTGCCATGAATAATTCGATATCAAAAAGATTTGCTTTTTCTGAATAATCGACTATAGGTTTCCCATCTTTTGTCCATTTATAGAAGCCTTCTCCAGTTTTTTTACCAAGTTTTCCATCTTGAACTAATTGTTTAATATAATCCGAAGGGCTAAAGTATGGAGAAAGTTCTTTTGCAAAATAGGTAAAGCTGTGGAGAATTACATCTAAGCCGAGATAATCCCATTTTGCGTATGGTCCAATCCCTCCCCCTTGAATAGCTACGACATCTGCTCCAATTTGCTCATATGGTATATCATTCTTTAAAGATTGTTCGAGGAGCCAATTAAGATAGATACTACTTGCAGCAGTTAGTCTATTGACAATAAAACCTGGAGTTTCTTTTTCTATTGTAATTATGACTCTTTTCCCTTTCAAACAAAACAAATTTTGAGCCAAATTCTCTGTTGTTTTTAAAGTATTATCACTTGTCTTTTTACCTTTAATTATTTCAATCAATTTTAAAATTACGATTGGAGTAAAAAAATGCATCCCAATGACTTTATCTGGTCTCCCAGATTCAGCGGAAATTTTTGTAACTTTCATATTTGAAGTGTTTGATGCTAAAATTGTATCCGGAGGGGCAAATTTGTTTAATTTTTTGAATAACTGTTGTTTTAGATCCATGATCTCTGGAATTGCTTCGATTATAAAATCTGAATTTCTTACTGCGTTTTCTAAATCACGCTCTAGAATTAATTTACTTAATAGCCCTTCGGCTGTTGTCCCTTGAGGGATTTTACCTTTTATCTCTAATTTCTTTAAACTTGAAATTATGAAGTCCTTGGCTTGATTTAGAACATCAGCTTTAACATCATTTAAATAAACTCTTTCAATATTAGATAATAGAATTGTTTGGGCAATCTCTCGTCCCATTGTTCCAGCTCCAATAACGGAAATTTCTTTCAGATCTTTTATTTCTCTCATGAAAATTTTAACCTCTAAAATTTACTTATGTATTTCTAATAAATTGTATTAGTAAAAAGAAGCAAAAAAATTAAAGTGTAATTAAAGAAAGATTTTTGGTTAAAAAAATTGTTTCGAAGGATCTTAGTGAATACTATTCTTAAATTAGGCTAAAGATAAATATTGAAAGAAACATAGTTCCTATCCCTAAAAATATAGAGATCGGTAAACCCGGAAGAAGTTTATTTCTCTTTAGACCTAAGATTGTTATACCTGTGCCTGCGATAATAGCTATAACCGTAAAAAACATCACAAAAATGCTTTGAAGTATTGGTAAATTAAAGAGAGTATTCGAAAAGATCAAGGCAGTTGAAGTCAGCATACTATAAAAAGCAATATCTCCAATTCCAATTTCTAATTTTGAGGTATCATATTCAAGTTCTCCGCTTTCAATCTTTTCTTTTATCTCTTCCTCGGTCATATCTTTTTCTTCCGCTAATTCTTCAACATCTTGGGAAGCGATGTCAACTAATTGTCTGATGGGCCCCTTTCGATAAAGGACAGCGAACATGTCCCACAAAGATAAGCCAACTAAGATTGCGATAGATGTCCACCAAGGCATAATCACACCAAGCTGAGCTCCAGTCATCAGTCCAATATAAAGAACAACAAAATTCTTAAGATAAAGAGAAGTTGAAGTAAAATATTTGTAAATCATGAGGATCATCAAAATCCCCGTTCCAATTAGCATGGTATAATATATTATATTAGAGAGAAGTAAATAGAAATTAGTGTCTGGAAGGGTATTAAAACTTAAAACTAAAATTACTTCTCCAAAAAAGACTGTTAAGAAGTAACCTAAAAAAGTAAAACTAAAACCAAACACATATTTCAATACATTTATTCCCTTTTTTCTGATGAGATAGACGATAATTACAGCAGAAATTCCAGCCATTGCTGTGAAGATAATACCATTCAAAAGACCCGCAAGTGCTCCAAACTCATCCTCAGGAATATACCCTCCATCAACTTGAATATTAGCAACCACATATGTTAAATAAGCTAAAACTCCAGCTAATATGACAGCTAAAAGGATTGGAATGGGATAAAGATTCCTTTTAATTCTGAAGGTAGGAAAGAAGTGTGGTATTCCTTCTTTTTCAATTGATTCTTTCTCTGAATCATGGGATTTCTTTGAACTCAAATCTGATTCTTCTTGGCGTTTTTCACTAGAATCTTTAGATAAATCGGACATAATTATAATAGAGTTGTATATTATTTATTTAATTTGTAAGATAATAAATTGTAAGTTATATAAATATTTTTAAAGGTTCCGAGATCACCTTTATCAATTCTATTTGTTGGTTTTAGAGTATTGTAAAAAAATTTTAATTAATCCAATTTATTTATTATTAAAAACGATATAAACATCAAGAATGGGAAAACTCCAAAGATATCAAAAAAGGATCTATAAATATTTTCATAAGATTTCAAAAATCAAATTTAAAAAGAAGCTTAGGAACCTTTTAAACCAAATTGGAATTGAGACCCAAGAAGATTTTTATATCGCTGGAGAACGCGATAGAATCCTTGTATTTCCTTGTCAGGTTGGGATTTTATTTATTGGAAAGTATGATAGAGAGATCTTCAACGCTCTAAATAAGTTTTTAAAAACTACCTTTGAATCTTTTTTTTATAGTGTAAGTAATTTAGGAGAATTTGAATTTTCAAAAGAGCTTGTATCAAAAGGGGTACAACAGGCTCAAAAAGAAAAGAAAGAAAAACACTCTGAAGAAATGGATTTACATCCCACAAATAAATTTTATCAATTATTAATAGAATTAAGAAAGAGAAACCACTTAGATATTATAATCGCAATTACTGATCTTCCAATTTATTCCAGCAACGATAATAACATCATCTTTCTTTTTGGAGAAGCACATCTTACTCAGAAATGTTGTGTAATTTCTTCCCTCAAACTAAAAGAGCAATTTTATGAAAAAAATGAAAACATTACGTTATTTAAGCAGAGATTAGTCAAGGAAACCTTACATGAAGTTGGACATTTAATTATTGGAAAAGATCATTGCAGGGATGAGGCATGCGTTATGTCCTATTCTAAAAACATTGAAAAGGTAGACAGAAAATCATCATATCTATGCGTTAATTGTAAAAAGAAATTAGTGGCCTTAAAGCAAAAATATAATATCTAAGAAGAATGTAATTTTAAAAAGTTAAACTTGGTGTTTTTTGAACAAATTCTTTAACAAGTTTAACTCTTTCTTTTCTTTCTTTGTCATAGTATCGTAAAGGATAAAGTTCATTCAAACAAAATTTATAAATATCAATCCATCGTTCTGCTACTCGACTTACTCTATAATTTTCTGCAATCCTTTTAGCATTTTCCCCAAATTTAATCCGTAATTCATCGTTCTTCAATAATTCGATGACTCTCTCTTGAAATTCTATTAGATTATTGGCCAAGTATCCAGTTTTCCCATGTCTAATTACATTACTGATACCGCAAGCATTAGCACCAACGTTAGGGGTGCCTTGTGCCATCGCTTCAATCAGAACCAATCCTTCTGCTTCGACCCAAGACCACAAGCATGAGAGATCAGCTGTATTGTATAATTTCAATAAATCAAGAAACGGTACCCTACCGAGATATTTTACATAATCTTCCATATTCCATCTTTTAATGATGCTCTTCACTTGTTCTGTGGAAGGACCATCACTCCCGACGAGTACCAATTGAGAATCGGGAACTTTTTTATGAATTCTTCTAAATGCTTTAATAATACTGACGGGATGTTTTTCGGGAGATAATCGAGAAGCATATAACAACATCTTCCCTTTTCCTATATTATATTTCTCACGAATTCCATTCCTTTTCACATCTTTAAAATATAGGTCATGGACTCCGTTAGTCAAACATACGATTGGTTCTTTAAATTTTTGGTCTCTTAACAAATCCTTTTTGGATTCAGTTGCAACATGGGTTAAATCATACTTATCCAGAATATGTCGCTCATATCTCCATAGAAAATCAATTTTTGATAATAAGTTTCCAATTATAGGAACATATTGAGCTGTATAAAATTGTAAAGGACTATTATGTGTCCCTACCATGGGAATACCTAAGTATTTTGCCCAGTTAATGCCGAGAGACCCCACAGAAGCGTGAGTGTGAATATGAGCAATATCCAAATAATCATGTTGACATAAGAATATTTTATGAACTGGTACGGTTAAAACAAAACCAGTTTTAGGAGAAACTCTTGCTCCACCCAGATCATGAAAGTGTAAGCTATCTGGTTTATCATAACCATTTTGAATTTTTGGAGCAAACACATGTACATTATGACCGGTATACTCTGCGATAGCTTCTGAAAGAAATCTAACAGCATGAGCAGTCCCATTTGTTTGGCTGTACATACAAGTAAAAAAACCGATATCTAACTTCTGTTTAGCCATGATTAATTCCCTATAATCTATAAACTATACTTGATCTTGATAGGTATTTATTAAAAAGGATGTTTAATTAATAAATCATTTCTTTTATCATCCCGTTTATTAAAAAGAGAGCCATTTTTTAATAAGTTTTAATAAAGATTCGATAATTTCTTAATAAATTAAATTTCTCAAAAAGAAAATTTTTTTTGGTTTTTTTCATTTTTAAGGATATGGACCCACAAGAAGAAAAAAAAACAATCGATGAAATAATCAAGGACAGAAGGTTATCCTATTCCATCCAAATAAAAGAAGTTGATGGAGATAAATATGTAGTCGAATCAAATTTCGGCAGTGAGATAACCTACATAAAAAAGGGAGATAATTATTTTCTCGAAAGTGAAGTCTAAAGTTATTCTAATTTTTTAATCAAAGTTTTATCTTTTTGCTTAAAATAATAATAATTTGTACCAAAAATTTAATATTCTAAGTCAGTTAAAATTTTAAGATCGTATTTTTTTATTTAAGTATAGAAAATAAATAAAAACAGTTGATAAAAATTCGAAGAAGAAGCAGTAGATCCAATAGCACTGAAAGTAAAGTAAGGGAGAGATTTAGAGCTGTAATCAATGATAATACTTCGCTTTCAATGTATAATAAGAAAAATCGGTCATTCTGTATCATCCGTAGAAATCTGGCTAAAGATTACGAGATTGAGGTCGATCCTTCTGAAGCTCCTGTTCTCAATAAATTACTAAGCGATCCCGATCCATATGAGAGTTCTATGGCAGATTTAAAGATCTTAGAAGAAGAAGTCTTTCCTACTAATGAAGCCATAAAGCATGTATTCGGAGAGACAAAGGATTTAAGTTTAAACGCCATAAAATTGGCTGTCGGAGCCAATAATAATGACTATGTTACTATTGATGAAAATGATCTTATTAAATTCGATGTAAAACCAACATTAAGCGGTCTCATGGAATTTATAAGAGAAAACAATGAAAGCATCTTAGGATTTTTAGATTCAGAATATATAAGCGAAGAAGGAAATGTCGTTTATCTCAACTGTGGAAAGAAGAACTTATCAGAAAACATCTATTCAATCAAACTCAAAATTTTAGCTTCTATGCAACAAAGGGGATTTTTCCTCCAACAAGAACATAAGTACTATGGATTACAGCTTTATCTCATAATTGAGGCTAAAGAACCAAACGATGATAAATTACTGGAACTATTGAAAGAATTAGGAATTGATTGGGAGTTAATTTACTTCAGAAGAAGGTTAGCAATCCATGATTGGACAGAAATTGAATGTGAGAAAAATTCCGAGAACTTAAAAGGATATTTACGGGCAAAATTTGATACTCTCAACTATTTCGATGTAAATAATATCACACGAGTAGTAGTAAAAAATGAGCTTCCTTTTATTGTAGCGGATAAAATGGCTTCATTACTTTCTAACATGAAAGCAGAAAGGGCGAATCAAATTAGCGAACGTAGATACCAAAAACATTCTTATACTAATAGTGAATATAAAGAAGATGAATATTCGATTACTTTAAAGAAGGCAGAGATCGCAGCATCCGCAAACCTTGCGTGTGCGTATCTAGGAGTTCAACAAGAGATAGAATTCGATAAGGATATTTCTAGTGCAGAAATTACGAAATTTCAAGAGGAATTAACCAATATTTAATGCTCTACTATTTTTAACTCTCTATTATTAAAGAGAAATAATAAAAAAAACAAGAAAGAAGCTATTTTTGAAAGTAAGAAAATTTAAGGTAATCCATAAGATTCCTTTAGTAGATTAAGGTTTACTAACCCTGTAGAAAAGGTATTTCCTGTTTTAATATTTGTTACACTGTAAGTTGCCGGAGCAAACAAGCCAGGATCTATATCATAAAACTTATAGTCAACTTCTTTAAAGATGTCCAAGAATGGTTTTCCATAACTTGAAGATTGATTTGCTGGAGCATGTTCTAATTGCTCAAAGAGTTCCTTTTCCTTTTCCTTCTCTATCTTTATAGTGTAATAGGTCATTCCACCCGCAATTATTGAATCATTTGTACGTCCCATTGCTTGAAAATCGTCCTTAGCGATAGGAGCAACCGTAGTGGTTCCATAACCATCTTGAATTATATCAATGGGAAACTTTATTTCATGGAGTTTATGTATGCCTGTCTCTACAATTCTCGCTGCGACTTGAATAGACCCTGTTAAGCATGCTGTGGGCGCATAAATAGCATAAGTATTCTGAGTATCTACATTAGATTTATTTGCTACAATTTCCATGACTTCCTCATTAGGTGCTTTGGAAGTTTCAAAAACAATTACCGCACTGTCTGATTCATCTTCGTATTCAATTTCTTCAAATATTTTTTCCACTCTGCTTTGAGCTCGTGCTGGACCTGAGCCAAGGGATTCGAAGACCTTCTTTTTCTTAATTTCACCGTCTTTTTCTACTTCTTTTTTTAGTTTCACATTCCAACCTGCTAATTGAGAGGCCATACAAGAAATAATAGGATATGAAGTACGTACGTTTACACTAGGAAGATAATGTCCGTCAAGATTATAACTTGAAAACTCAACGTTTCCCAATCCTCCCATACATATTTCTCCTACTAGTTTACCGCCATCCCATGTAGCATTTTTCATATTTATGATCGTAGAACCATTTTCGAGTTTGTCGACCTTGGCTCCATAATAGCCTTTTTTTTCAATAATTTCATTGACTAATTCTAAAGCCAGATCATTAATTTTTAGTTTATTCATTTGTTAATACCATTTAACCATTTAATTTTATAATTTTAATTGCTTTTTTATATTAGTTATTAGAATAATATATGTTATTACTGTTAAAAAATAATTCTCCTCTTTAGACATGGAAAAGATTAAGCAAAAAGAAATCCAATTTAGGGCTGAAATTAAAGAAGTTAAGAAATTTTTTGAGCAAATGGCAGTAAAAGAACGTTTGCCAATAAAAGTGTTCACTCATTTGGATGCTGATGGATTAACTTCAGGAGCCATCCTTGGAAAAGCGTTATATAGGGAAGAGATTCCATTTCAAATTAGGGTTTTAAAGCAATTGGAAAGAGAAGAGATAATTAGAATTAAGAAAGAATTACACTCAGAAAGTAGCTTCTTAATTTTTAGCGATTTCGGGAGCGGACAATATCTTGAACTTGTTAAACAGTTAAAAGACAGAGAGAATCCTACTCCCTTTTTAATCTTAGATCATCATCTTCCCCAAGAAGTTTCAAGCAAGGAAGAAAAGGAATTATTAAAAAATATTTACGATAAAACAAAACATTGGCATTTGAACCCCTATTTTTTTGGAATTGACGGCAGTATAGAAATATCTGGAGCGGGAATGTGTTATTATTTTTCGAAGGGGTTAAATCCAGAAAATGTAGACCTTTCTCATTTAGCAGTTATCGGAGCGATTGGAGATGTACAAAATCAAGGACCTAATAGAACATTCATAGGGTTAAATACAAAAATATTAGAGGATGCGATAAATGCCGGATATTTAAAAAAGATAAATGATTTAAATTTTTCGCCAATTAAACCCATTAATGAAGCTATAGCTTATTCTTCAGATATTGATTTACCGGGCTTAAGCGGAGAACCGAATAAAACTCTGAAGTTTCTTAAAAAGCTTGCTATATTAATGGAGAATTCAGATGGGACTATCCGTACTTTAAATGATTTAAACTGGGAGGAAAAACAGAAAATATCCTCCGCATTAATAGAATTTGCTACCATTAAATTAGATATTAATCCTGGGGAAATTATAGATAAATTAATTGTTAATCGATATAAGCTTAAACAAGAAGATAAGGATTCAGAATTGTACGATGCCAATGAATTTTCTAATCTATTAAATGCATGTGGAAGAACGGATCAAGGATCTTTAGGGATCGCAATTGGGCTGGGGGATCGTGAGAAAGCTTACCGGCAAGCTAAGGAGAACCTAATCTCTCATAAAAAAAATCTTGTCAAAGCTATGGAATGGATAAAAAAGAAAGGAAATATAAAAGAGACGGAAAATGTTCAGTATTTTTTCGGGAAGGACAAGATATCCGAAAAGATTGTGGGGACTATAGCATCAATGCTTATTTTCAATAATTCCAATAATATAGATATAAATAAACCTATTTTTGGTCTGGCAAGAAGAAAAGATGAAAAAATCTATAAGATATCAGGAAGAGCTCACGAAATCCTGGTTGAAAAGGGATTAAACCTCTCTAAGGCGATACGAACCGCTCTTGAACTTTCAAATATCAACAGTTTGGGAGGCGGTCATCCACCAGCTGCGGGTACGAAAATTCCTATTGAAAAGACGGATATCTTTCTTAAAAATATTGATAAAGTAATAAAAAATCAGTTAAAAAAATAAACTATCTAAATTGTATATGTTTCTCCTATTTCTGGAGCAACAGAAAGATAGGATTTCTTTGCTAAATCACTGGAAAATGTGGTCGTTGATTTATTATCTCCATGAATACAGAAAATACTTTTAGCACCGTTATTAAAATTTAAATTATCTACAAATTCATGTAAGTGTTTTCCATCTGCATGGCTGGAAAAGTCAAAAGAACCAACATCGCATTCAGCTTTCACATTCATATCGTAAACAGTCCCTCTATTCCTTCTTTCTTCCTTATATTCAAAAGTTCCGGTTTCTATTAATTTTCGGCCAGGAGTTCCTTCTACTTGATATCCAATTAAATAAATAGCCGAAGCAGGATCTCGTAAAACGCCTGTAATGTACTTCAAAACAGAACCGCCTTTAAGCATTCCCGAGGGACTCACAATTACACCGTCAGACTTTTTCGCTTGTTTCTCACGATGCCTTTTAGTGATGAATCTTACTCCTTTTAAGGAATTTCTAAATCTCTTTGCATTTTTTAAAGCATCTGGATATGAAGTATAGATTTTTGAGACTAATTTAGCCATTCCATCTAAGAAAATATTTCCATCATAGTTGTATTTATCTAAAATCATAAGAGCTTCTTGGGAACGAGCAACACTAAAAGCGGGGATTAGAACTTTCCCGCCAACTTCAGTGATTTTAAACACATTTTCCATAAATTCTTTTTCTAATTCACTTCTAATAGGATGATCTCGTAACGCATATGTAGATTCAATAATTAATGAATCAATTTCTGGAATTTTAGAATAATCTGCTGAATGAACTAAATTAGTTTCTTGTGTGTTCATATCACCAGTGTATAAAATTTTTTTATCGTCAACGTCAACGAGAACTGAAACACTTCCTGGAATATGTCCTGCATCCAGAAAAGTTATATAAAAATCATCCGCTATTTTTTGTCTTACCCCATTGTTAAGAAAATACGCGTTTTTTACCATTTTCTTAATTTCTTCTACACCAAAGGGGTAAGGATAACTCGATACCTTAAGAGTATCTCTTAACAAAATTTCCATAATTCGTAAAGTTACAGGATTTGTAAAAAGGGGATATTCTTTTGTGGTATAAAGTGAAGGAATAGCCCCAGTATGATCCACGTGACAATGTGAAGGAACAATTCCCTTTAAATTACTTAAATCTGTCTTATAGGGTAATCTTTCCTCTTCTTTGAACCGAGTTCCGTAATCCAACAATAATTTGTCTCCTTGATTAGATTCCAATAAAACTGCGGATCGGCCGACCTCTCTGCAACTTCCTAAAAAATTAACTTTCGTCATTATAAATCATCATAAATAATTAACATTTCAAATCAATTAAATAAACGAAGGAAAAAAGAAAATCTTTTTGATTTAAAATAATCAATATTATCCTAAATCTTCTTTTTCTTTAAAACAAATTAGCACTTTTTATTTATATTCTCTATGATTTCCAATTTTCAATTACTTTTTAACAAATTTTTTATTAAATCAATATAAACAAAAAATAACAAGTAATTCTATATCTATAGTGAAAATATCAATGAAGTTCAAAGAGAGTGCTCAAATAGGAATAATAGGTGGAACAGGCTCAAACATCGAATTAGAAGATGCGGAAGAAGTAAAAATCTATACTCCTTATGGAAACACATCCGATATAATTAAAGTAGGAAATTTTAAAGGAAAAAAAGTTGCTTTTATCCCTCGACATGGTATGGGACATACTATACCTCCACATAAGTTAAATTTTCGGGCAAATATATGGGCTATGAAAGAGATGGGAGTATCTTGTATAATATCCCCCTCAGCAGTAGGTTCTCTTAAAAAGGCACATGAAAAAGGTAAATTTGTTCTGGTAAATCAGTACATTGACAGGACCAAAAAACGATTAGATACCTTCTTTGAAGGCGGGCAAGTTTGTCATATTGGACAAGCTGAACCATATTGCGATTATTTAAATGACATGTTATATGAAAATGGAAAAGAGATTGATTTAAATATAATGAAGGGGGGAACGTATGTATGTATTGAAGGACCTCGATTTTCAACACGAGCAGAATCAAAAATGTTTAGACAATGGGGTGGAGATATAATTGGTATGACTACTTACCCAGAAGTAGTTTTGGCGGCTGAAAAGGAAATTTGTTATTGTTGTATCGCCACAATCACAGATTTGGACGTTTGGGCAGGTTGGTGCGAGAATTGTCAAGAAGTCGTAGAATTCAGGGAAAGGTGTGAAAATTGCGGGAATCCTGTTAATAGATTAGAAGTTGATGTCAGTGAGATTTTAGAGACAATGGAACAAAATGCTGAAAATTTAAGAAATCTACTAGAAATTACCATCCCAAAAATAGATACTGAACGTGATTGTTCCTGTAAACATAGTTTAGAAGGAGCAATCTTGTAAATATTATAAGCTTCTTTAAATCAAAAAAAATAGTAATTTTTTTTAAAAATTAATATATCATATTTTTTCTTAATTATTCTTCTACTGGAATCTTGACTAAAGAGAGAACATCATAATCTTTTAATTGATCTCTACCGTGTAAACTACCTGTTAATTCAATAACAAATGAGACCCCTACTACATCTCCTCCTGCTTTTTCAACAAGTTTCGCTGCTGCTTTTGCAGTTCCTCCCGTAGCTAATAAGTCATCGAATAATAGAACCTTTTCTCCTTTCTTTATAGCATCTTCATGCATTTCAATAGTATCAGTGCCATATTCAAGTTCATATACCTCTTGAAGACACTCTGCAGGCAGTTTTCCTAATTTTCTTATAAGAACAAAACCAGCATTTAATAAGTAGGCAATTGCGCCACCAAAAACATATCCTCGTGCTTCTATCGCAACTACTTTATCTATACCTTTATTCATATAATGTTCTACTACCCTATCTATTGCCACCTTAAAAGGTAAGGGTTCTTGACAAAGAGTAGTAATGTCTTTAAATTGTATTCCGGGTTCTGGCCAATCGGGTACATTTCTTATATGATCAATTAAGTTTATTTCTTTTTCATTATCCATTTTAGACTTTACTCATTCAGTTTTTCAGATGATTTATAATGAATAAGTAAATTTTCAAAAGTATTTAAACTATCATCAAGGATCTGATTTATGAATTAGATAAATACAAGTGAAATAATAAAAATCAAACAAAAATTGCAAATGCTAAATGATAAGTAAAAAGGTTTAAAAATATTTACTGGTATTAATAAAAATAGGTTTCGAGATCAAAATGAGGATTTCATTTTTAATGAAGTAAAAAGAATTAAATAAACCTTATTCCATTAAATTTATAATAATAGTAAAATCTAATTTAAGAATATAACTTCAAATTACAATATTGTGATATAAAACATGAAGATACTTTTATTCGGTCCACAAAATGCCGGTAAAACTTCTCTTATGAGAACCACATGTTTAGGATATAACTTTATGAAGGTTTTGAATTTAAAACCGACAAAAGGAATCTCTCGTGAAAACTTTATCTTTCGGGGAATAATGGAACTTAACGTGTGGGATGCGGGCGGGCAGGAGCGTTATATGGAGCGTTATTTCAGTGAATCGCAACGAGAGCTGGTTTTTTCCGAAGTTAAGACAGCGATTTTCATGGTAGATTCTTCTGTGAATGATCCTCGAGTTGTTGAAATATTTAATAAATTTTTAAAATATATTATGGAATTTAGCCCGGAAACCGATAGAGTCTACGTCTTATTAAACAAAATAGATTTGCAAAATTCTCAAGAAGACGAAATTTACAAAATGCTTTCCGAGAGCTTAAGCGACGAATTAGAAGAGAAAGTTCATTTTACACCTGTTTCTGTGAAGGAGGGAAGCGCACAACACAGATTGATAGAGATACTTGATTTTGAGATTCAAAAATCCAGTTTAAGTCTCCAAAAGTTAGGGAGAATTAGACATTTTTTAGAAGAATTGAAAACAAACACCTTATCAGAATATTTACTTTTCAATAAGCCCGATGGACTTTTAATCTCCTCAACTTTTGGTAAATTCAAGAGTAGCCCTTTAGAATTTATGAAATTTGAAATCGGAACTTTAGACTCAAACCTTTATAATATATATCAAAATATTATGGAGCATATGGGAAAACCAAATATATCTCCTTTAACGCTTTCGACAGTTGTATATGAGAGTGAAAATAACTTTATCTTGGTGAAAGACGTTGTTGAAAGCGCAGTATTAGTTGCTGTGACAAAAAGTAAAAAACCAGATGTTTTTTCGGGAGTAATGGAAGCCTTAAGGGGAGAAAATTTTGAAAATTTGAAATCTTTCTTATCAAATGGAGAATTTCAATAAGTAAAATTTATCTCTTTTCAACTTCTATCTTTTATCCTTAATCTTGTCCTATTAATAGATA
>CAZZIC010000006.1:55647-57100 GCA_964653985.1 uncultured archaeon
TTTATCTCTTTTCAACTTCTATCTTTTATCCTTAATCTTGTCCTATTAATAGATATGTGATCAGTAATTAAAAAATAAAATAAAATTAGAAATTTATTGATATCAATCAGTTTTCTTCATATATTATTCTGCCTTATCAAAAAAGTCTCTCTTACTTAATAAGTGCTGTTTAGAATGATGAGGCTTTCTAAGAACAGTGTTATTAGACTTTTCGATTTCTCTGGCTTCTGTACAAAGCTCGGCAGCAGTTTTCATCATTTCATGAGCAGCTGCAAGAAGTGGCATGTAGTCCTCCTTTTCTTTAAGAGCAAAACAAGCCTTAGTGGTTATATCTGATACTTTAGCAGCCATATTAAATGCGGCTATCGCTTTTGCCCGTGCATAAGGATTCGAAAATCCCGCAGCCTCTGTAGCATTTTCTGCCTTAATAACTACTTGTGGAAGAACAGGATCCTTTCCTTCGAGCATATCCATAATAACCTTGTTTAACTCTTCAACTATGATGTTGAATGCTCCAGTGATTGCTAAAACTTTTAATAGATCGGCATTAAATATGCTCATTTCAACAGGATCTAAAAATGGTCGTCTGGCTCCTATCATGCTATCACATTCTACTATGAAATAACCCATACCTTTTTCTTTGAATTCATCTTTTGCTTTTTTTGCAGGAGAATCGGAAATGATAATGGTTGGAATATTTCCTACTAATTCTCTTGCCGCTGTCGGGCCTTTAAGAGCAGCGTTTGGTGATGACATTAAAATTAGATCAGGTTCAAATTCTAAAAGTTGTTCCATGGTTTCTACGCAATATTTGGGAGGATGCATTTTCGGACCGGAATTTACTCCACGAAATTCAAGAAATTTTGCTTCTGCTCTTTCATCTATCAAAAACGAAAGTAGTACGGAAGAACCAATTGTACCATTTTTATGTACTCCAATTTTTAATACTTTTTCTTCACTCATTTTTCTCAACTAGTTTCTCATTGTAAATTGTAAAGTAGTTTTATATTAATATTCTATTTTTTGTTTTTTTTATACGTTATCAATATTTTAAAATTTTAAATTCAATCACGTTCTATTAGGTATTATAAACATAAAACAATTTAAACTAATTAACAAATTAAATGAGTACTTATGGAATTAAATGGAGTCGAAATTGAAGATACGTTTTGTGAAGCATTTTCAGCCTATTTTACCCGAATTTTGGTAACTGCTAAAGATAAACATTGGTTAGATATCTGTATCCAAGAAACCACAGGTTACGGGACATCTACAATTCATTGTGATGCTGAATCCGCACTAGATGTGTATGTCTCTGCTGAAATCACTCCCGATAAAAGACCTGGTGCTGCTTTGATGTTTTTTAAGAATAAAAAAGACGAAATGGGGAATGTAATGTTAAATCGGGTTGGGCAATGCGTACTTACTTGTCCCACCACTGCTGCTTTTGATG
>CAZZIC010000007.1:0-12947 GCA_964653985.1 uncultured archaeon
CCGAATCCTTCAAAAATCTTACCTTACTACAAGAAATTTATTTAACACACAACCCTCTCAAAAAGTTTCCTTCATTCTTTAGCGAACTCCCTAATTTACGTTTTATAGGTTTAGATAAGGACCAACAGAAAATATTCTCAAAAGAGATGGGAGAGCAAGGCATTGTAGAGTACTATGGAAATGTAATGGAAATTATATGAGGTTTTAGCTTGAGAAGTTTTCCCATTCGTTAGGATTTAACTTCCATTTTACATAATTTTAAGAGATAATCATCGGGGATAGTAATCTCATTTTAAGAGTGAACAATAGAAAGTTAAAAGACTTGAGGTGCTTGGAAAGAAAGTTAAACTTCAAATCTGGGATTTTGGTGGAGAAGAACGTTTTAGATTCCTATTACCTACGTACATAAGAGGTGCGAATTGCGGACTTTTCATGTATGACATTACTAACTTCAGCTCCTTGGCACACGTTGATGATTGGCTTATGGTTATTAAGAATGAAGTTCGCCCAGAGAATAAATTCCCGATCATAGTTGTCGGTGGGAAAGCGGATCTACAGGATCAACGCGAGGTGGAGCCCGAAGAGGCGATTAAAATCGCGAAATCCCGAGGATTGGACGGCTTTATAGAATGTTCCTCTAAGACCGGCGAGAATGTGGAGAAAACTTTCGAAGCAATAACCAAACTCGCAATTAAGAACGCCAATTTTCTATGAGATATGTCGCTAATTTTGTGATGCTTATTATTTTTTAATTTAATTACATTAAAGAATCAATTTTCGGCTTCATTGAATAATAAACAATTTCGATTGTAAGTTCGAATTAGGAAAGGAGAACAATTTTAAATCTTCCACTAATACTCTTATTTTAAGGATTTTGACCTTAAAGTAGCAGCTTCTACTGCTCTTATTAATGTAGCTCGAATCTTGGCAGATTCCAATTCATGTATAGCAGTAATTGTTGTACCCGCTGGAGTTGCGACCATATCTTTTAATTCTCCTGGATGTATATTCGTTTTTAACACCATTTTGGCAGCTCCCATCACAGTTTGTGCCGCCAATCTTTGTGCAACATCCCGAGGAAGCCCCATTTTTACACCTCCATCCGCTAACGCTTCAATAATAATAAACACATAAGCAGGACCGCTACCTGATAACCCCGTCACCGCATCTAAATGTTCTTCTTTCAATTCAATCACCATTCCTACTGTTTCGAATAATTTTTTTACATATTCTAAGTTCTCTTCATCTACGTGAGTATTTCTGGCTATGACTGTGGCTCCTGTTTTCACTAAAGCCGGAGTATTTGGCATGGCCCTTATCAATGCTACTTTATCAGATATGAATTTATGAATATGAGTGAGAGAAACCCCGGCTGCAATAGAAATTACTGTTTGCCCTTGCTTTACTATTGGTCCTATATCCTCGAGAACTTCATCAATAACTTGCGGTATGATCGCTAAAAGGATATATTTGGATTTTTTTGCCAAATCTCCATTACTTATAGCCTTCTGTACTTTAAATTTCTCACTTTGTTTTCTCAACACGTCCTGATCAATATCATATATTATGATTTTATTTCGATCTACAATATCTAAAATCGCTGTTAATAACACAGAACCAATTTTTCCTATTCCGATAATACCTATATCTTTCTCAAATCCTGCCATTCTTTTCATTCAAGCTCAAATTTTGATTTAATGCAGTATGTTTTATTACCTTAAAGATAAGTAAAAATTCTTTTAAGAATAATAATAATTCCCATTAATATAGGTAAAAATAAAGCTAATCTTTTATAAAATTCGAAATTGATTTTGAATGAAATATGAAGATTTACACAATCTTAATTTAGTTATTTTTAAGTAAAATTAAATCAGAAAACCTCTATTAATAATCTCTATTAATAATTTAAGCTTTAAGTAATGGAGAAAGGGAAGGATTTTTCAAGAGAATGCATAATCTATATAAACATAATCATGATAATAATTAACATCTAAATTAATTTTTAAATAAAGGGTGAAATTATGCCTAATGGATATTTTGGAAAAATACTATGGATAGATCTCTCAGAGGAGACATTTAGGGAAGATATTCTTCCTGAGGATACATACAAACAATATTTAGGGGGGTATGGGCTCGCATCTAAATTAATTTACGAAAATATGCCCACAGAGGTCGATCCTCTCGGTCCCGATGCGATATTGGGATTCTTTCCTGGCCTTCTAACGGGAACAATAACCCCCTTAACTGGACGATTTATGGTAGCTGGTAAGTCGCCATTGACTGGTACGTGGGGTGACTCGAATTGTGGGGGGAGATTTGGTGCCGAAATCAAAAAGTGTGGATATGATGGAATTTTAATTAAAGGAACGTCTAAAGACCCTAAATATGTAGCAATTATCGATAATGATATACAAATCTTAGACGCGAATAATATTTGGGGGTTAGATACAAATGAGACGGACGATGAATTAATTAAAAGACATGGGAAAGTCAAGAATGCTATTATCGGTCCTGCAGGAGAGAAATTATCTTTGATGGCGGGTATAATACATGAAAAATATCGAGCTGCGGGGAGAGCGGGTTTTGGAGCGGTAATGGGGTCTAAAAAACTCAAAGCATTAACAATCAAAGGAAAAACTCAAGTTTCAGTAGCTGATAATGATGAATTAATACAACTAACTAAAGAATTTAATAAAAATGTTAAGGATGCGAAATCTGGGGCCATGTATCTATACAATACATTAGGGTTAGCATGTCTCAATACTTCTGCAGGTGTGTCGGGAGATACTCCGATAAAGAACTGGAAAGGTACCCCAGAAGATTTTCCGATGGAAAAACTTAGCAAAATTTCGGGTCAAAATGTGAACAAGTATAAAATAAGGGATTATGGATGCTTCTCATGCTCAGTTCAATGTGGTGCTATAATGAAGGTACCAGAAGCAAACCTTGAAGAGACTCATATCCCGGAATACGAAACTTGTGCTGCCTTCGGGCCACTTGTACTAAATGATGATTTAGTCTCTTTATTCGTTTTAAATGATTTATGCAACCGAGCGGGATTGGATACGATATCTGTTGGGGGGACTGTGGCTTTTGCGATGGAATGCTATGAAAATGATATTATAAATCAAGATGATACTGATGGATTGGACCTTACTTGGGGAAATTCAGAAGCCATAGTAGAACTGGTCAAAAATATAATAGAACGGAAAGGATTCGGTGATGCTTTAGCTGATGGTCCAAAATTTGCAGCAGAAAGAATTGGAAAAAATTCTGAGAAATATGCGATGCATTCAAAGGGACAAGTATTGCCTATGCACGATGTGAAATTCTTTAACTCGTTAGGACGTACCTATTCTTTTGACCCTACACCAGGACGACATACTGCTTCCAGTTTAGATCATTTCGTTTCTGGTATGATGAGAAGAAATAAATATGTAAAGGGTTTCAAACTCCCTAAGGGATATAAAAGACCAGGAGAAGAGAGGTTTGAAAGTATGAAGATGTGTGATAATCTCCATCAATGTGTCAATTCTTTAGGACTGTGTTATTTCACATATTGGTTTCAAACCTATCCTCTTTTAGAACTTATAAACGCTGTCGTAGGGTGGAACCTTTCTATTGAAGATCTCTTGCATATTGGACACAGAATTCAGTCCTTACGTCAAGCATTTACCCTAAGAGAGGGAGTAATATTAGTTAATAATGATTTACCTGGAAGAGTAGTTGGAGATCCTCCATTTGAAAGCGGACCAAATCGAGGTAAAACAGTTAACTACAAATCAGACTTTAGAGGTTATTGTGAGAAAATGGGATGGAACCCAGATAATGGATATCCAACAAAAGAGACACTAAGGGATTTGAATCTAGAATTTGTTATTCAACATCTTTACTAATCATTTAATTACTTATAATCTCTTATTATACAATATATACGGTTTAAAATAGCATCTTTTTGATTTACTTTTCTATTTTAAAAAAAACCATATATCTCTGAAATTTTTAGGTTAAAATAAGCTTAAATTCATGAGATTTAAAGATTGAACTAATTAAACTAACTATCGAGAAAAGATTGTCCTGGAAAAAGCAATTTTGAATGAACGAGTTTATTTCAAATTTCTCCTCCCTTTAATAAAAGAGTAAATTCCTAAAATAAGAGAAGTTATTAAAGATGATATAAAAAGAAATTGAAATAAGGAACCTATTAGTGTTTCAACTAAAATCAAATAATAATTGATTGAATTTATTATATCATCCATAAGATCAAACATTAGAAATGAAGAAATCCATATTCCTATAATTGATATTAAAAAGCTTATAGATGTTAATGGAATAGGATTATAAAACAGAAATTCTTGTAGATATAAAACCAAAATCTCTAGTGAAGATACTGATCCATATGTACTAATTGGAATTGAAAAGAGTACTCCAATAATACTTAAACCGAAGAATAAAGAGGCTTGATTTTGATTGATTATGTCTCCAAACCAATTTATTTCCCTCCTCTCATTATCATAAATAGATTTTGAAAGAGGTTTCTTGATTTTCAAGACGGTATAAATAAATAAATAAATAAATAAAATCAAAGCTATTAATGGAATAGCTAAATAAGTTTGTAAGAGATTTGAATAATCTGAGGGCTATTACCTTCAATTCTAATCATTTGAAAATAAAAATCAAGGTGAAACTCAGAATTCTCAGCTGAATAAAGTAAATCCTATGAAATAGTCCATAAATAATTGCTCTGTATTCAACCAATTGAATTAAATTTGTTAGCATTTTTATCAGAACTAAATTCTTTTTCTTTAACAGGTACTAAGCTTTCCTTTTTGCTCTCTAATTTCTTAATTTCTTCGAACCCCTTTTTAGTAAAGCTTATATTAAGAAATAAGGCACTTATAATGGTAAATATAAATATATAACCAATTCTAATAACATGATCTAAAATAATGACGGATAATATATCTTGATAAACTAGGGCAGGGTAGAAAATTATAATAAAAATCGTTCCAATATTTTCCGATACGACCCAGCCACCAGGAGTAAGGGGTAAAACTTTGGAGAAAAATATAATGATTTGAGCCAAGATAATAATTAAAACATTGATATTAAATCCTAATAAGTAAAAAAATAGAACAAGTGTGAAGGTTTCTACAATCCAAGTGAACGTACTAATTATAAGAATAAACAACTTGTTCTGACTTTTCATAAAAATTGTGATTGAATCTAGAAATTTATAAATTATTTTTTCAACAAACATTTTTAATTTTTCTGATATCTTACCAATTGATTTTAGAATAGGTTCTGGCTTGAAAAACAGTAAAATAAGCAAAATTAATCCACCAAACAGGAAAAACCCAAATAAGAGTACATAAAGAGATAAATTTAATTCATTAAGCGCTTCAATATTGATTATATACATCGACATTAAGATGGTTGCAGAAATCGCAAATAATATGATAATGTCAATTACACGTTCTATTAAAATGCCGCTGAAACTTTGAATTAGATCACCTTTCTTATCGCTTTCATTCACAATTTCTATGCGTACTAAGTCTCCTACTTTTCCAGGGGTAATTTCATTAATACCCCATCCAATCCCGTAAGATCCAAAAATTGTTGAAAAAGGGATATTCGAATTAAAATTATTCAAAATGAGCTTTAATCGATAAGCTCTTAATAAAAAGGCTATGGTATAAATTAAAATGAATAAAAGAATTCCCATTATGTTTAATGTCCTTATATTATTCAAAATTTTATTTATATCTACGAAAATAAACATAATCAAAATTAAAACAAGAGTAAATAACCCAATGATAATTTTTTTAATATAAGATTTCATTTTTGATTCTCAGTTTTATTGCTTTTCTTATGGTTTTTCAATCTTGTTTTTAGTAAAATTATTCAAACAATAAAAAACAGATCATTTCATAGTTTTCCTAAATTAACAGATAAAAATTAATTTTTACTCTCAGCAGATGGTAAAATTGATTAAAACTATTGAGTGAATAGTTTATATATTTTATTAAAGATGCCTTTAAGATGGAATTTATAGAGCTTATAGAAAAAATCAAATACTTTAGAATCAGCAAAAAATTTCAATTTTATTAACATAAATGCTCCCTCTAATCCATCAAAGATATTGATCTTGGCAGTTCCTTTTTCTCGATATTTGTAATTTATTGGAATTTCTTTTATTGGGTAGCCACTCAAAATTATTTTAGCGGTGAGCTCTGGTTCAAGTTCAAATTCTCTGGCATCTAAACTAAAGGATTTTAATACTTCTCTCGAAAATAACTTGTACCCCGTTTCCATATCCGTTAAATTGGAATCAAACAAGAAATTTGTTAATTTCGTTAAAAAAATATTTCCAATTAAATGGGATTTTGACATTGTGGGGGGAATTTCAAATAAGCGGCTACCATAAACCACTTTTGCTTTATTCTCTATAATTGGCTTTAATAAATTCGGAATATCTCCTGGATCATATTCCAAATCCGCGTCTTGAATTAAATACCAATCACCAGATGCTTTTTTCAAACCCATTCTGACAGAAACCCCCTTTCCTTGGTTTCTGGGTATTCTAAAGAATTTAACTTTTTCTTGGTAAATTTCTTGCTCTATAAATTGTTTTTGATTGATTCTTGAACCATCATCCACAATTATAATTTCTTTATCCATTGGTAGTTCCAACTTTAAAAGAGATTTTACTATAAAATTTAAACATTCGTCTTCATTGTAACAAGGAATTATGATGCTGAGTTTCAATATCATCAATGATTTAATATACCTTAATTTTGGTATGAAAATGAAAACTAAATACCTAAATAACTTTTGGAAATATTATAAATGAAAATATAATTTTTAGAGAGTTTAGAAAAAATTTATTTATAAAAAGTATAAAAAGGATAAAATATCAGATTTTCCCTTCTATCGACTCTCAATATTACGTAAGTATGATCTTCATTTATGATTCATTATATCCTCATCTGTTATTTTCTCTGACTTCCTTGCTTTCTCTCTAATTTTATAATCCTTATCATGATATCGAACTAATATAATTAGAATAAATAAACTATAATAAACAAAGTGAGGTAATTGAAATGCTTGCCATGAAAACATACCGATTTTAAAAATGAAGTCCAGAACCATATTGCCAGTGTTAATATGTATGATTTGCCCTACATTATCCTCTAGAACAAACATGTTTTCAAAAAGCTGGATAGCAAACGGAGGATAGAGTGCATAAGGGAGGAGTATAACTCCGAAAGGAATAATAATATATTTCAAATCTTTTAATTTAATCTCTTTAATTAATAAAAGGATAAACGGGTAGAGCAAAACATTAAATTTATAAGATGCAAGAGCGAAAAAAATTCCCATTAACCACATTTTTCCTTCTCTCAAGTACTTATAAGAGAAGAATAGAAAGATCAAAATAAGGAAATTTGAGTTATTAAAATATAAATCGAAAAAATACCCTAATAAATTTAGGAAATAGAAAATTAGGAGGATTCGCTCGTTTTTCGTGAACTCAGTAACTCTTTTGCCCACATACAAGAATGCTATAATCCTTAGAGCATCCCAAATAAATAATCCAATAATAGGAGGGATAAAAGTAAAAGGATAGAAAATCAAAAACCCGTGAAATAGATAGATTGGAGCAAACCTCTTACCTGTGGGATCATAAACATTTAATAGTCCATCCTTCAATTCATTCAATCTTAAAAAATAATCCGCATCTTTATGAATTTCTATATCTTCAGTAAGGTAGGAAAAGAAATCTAAAACGCTTATGATGATTAATGCAACAGATATTAAGATGATAAAGGTCGCAAAAATTTTAAAATATAATGCTAAGCGTTTTTCTTTCTCCATATTCTTTAGATTCATCCTTTAATGAAAAAATATATGAACCTTTTTGAGCTTTTCTACCTCTTAGAGATTTATTAGGTTAGTATTAAAAATTATATACAAGAAGAATATCTATTTGTTTTTGGAATAATAGTTTCGAATAAATCATAAAAAGAAAAACAAATTTTACACCTTTTCTTGACTTTCAGAAGAGTCCCATCGCTCAAAAGATTTATCCAAATAAGATAAGAACGCATTCATATCCTCTGATTGGATCTTAACATAATCTCCGTCAATTTTGAATTTAAAAATTTTTCCCCCCTCGGTAAATTTCTTAAAAAGCTCAGATCTGCTCAAATCTAAAGCGTCTGCCAAATCATTGACCTTAACTTTTTCCACCACTCTGAAAAGTGTGTTTAACTTATCAAAAGTCTTAAGAAGCTCCCATTTTTTTTGAAGTTTATAAACAGGCTCCTTTAATTCGTGGTTTTTAGCCTTTCTTATTAACTTCTCGATTACTTGTATCGCATCGTCATAACTTTTCTTTTTTATGAGTGTATCGACTTGTCTTACTGAACTTTCAATCTCCCTACTTATTTCGTTTTTTGTTTCCTCTTCTACTTTCTTTAGCTTTTTTTGTTTTTCTTTAGCTTTTTTTGTTATATCTTGGAAAGCTTCATCATTAGATTGCTCAATTATTTCTTCAAGCTTGTTTTTTGCTTCTTTAAAATGCATCTCGCTAATTTGTTCATTAACATTTACCAGTTCATTTTCTAATGTTTTCTTTTTCTTAATTGTTTTTATATGTTTAAGTTTTTTTTTAGCTTCCCGCCTTATTTCCACCAATAAATACCATTCTTTATAAGATTCGTTAATTAATTTTTGAACCTCTTCCTCGGCAACTTGAAATTTTCCTTCTTGGATTGGATTATCGATGTCATTCAACCTACTTTGGAATTCTTGCTTCATTTTTTCCCTTTCTAAACGTGATCTTTCTAATTTAGCTTTAATCTGTTGATAAGATTTTAATGAAAGAAAAATAATGAATATAAATTCTGCAATGATAAATAAGATTCCCACAATGTTCCAATAGAAATACCGATTACTATTAAGATAAACAATTGTGAAAAGGATCGAAAATATCTCAGTAATAATTAACAAAAATATAATGATTATATATAATCCATAATATGCTTTATTTGGTCTCTCTTCGATCGTAATTGAATTTTTTAAATGTTTATTTAGATAGTAATTAAGAATATTCAAATAGATTTAGGGTGTTTATTTGATTCAAATTAAAAGAATCCTCTCTTTTATAGAAATCTTGATCTATATAAATCTTATTTAAAAATTATGTTAGTGTTGTCTATCCAAACTTGGCTAAATTCTAGACATTAGACAAAAAAATTAAGTAGATTTGATCTTTTAGAAGATTAAGACTCATAAGTAAAATATATGATTTCCGTTATGAATGAAAAAAAAATTGTAGATCTTCGCTCTGACACCGTAACAAAGCCATCTCCAGAAATGTGGCACGCCGTAAAAGCTTTAGATAATAGTGATTTGGGAGATGATGTTATGAGAGAAGATCCGACCGTAAATGGTTTAGAAAAAAAAGCAGCAGAAATTACGGGGAAAGAAGCTGCTTTATTAGTCACATCTGGGACTCAAGGGAATCTATTATCAATATTAACACACACTACGCCTGGAGATGAGATCTTAGTAGAAAAAGAAGGACATATATACGCTCATGAAGTAGGGGGTGCCGCACGGTTTGGAGGAGTTATGGTGAGAACGTATCCTTCGGATCTTGGTTATCCAGATTTAGATCTTCTTCAAAATTTGATTCGAAATAAAGAGGATATCCACGAACCTCCGACTACTCTTTTATGTACCGAAGATACACATAATTTTCATGGGGGAGTTATTCTGGAACCCGAACAACTAAAGTCTCTCAGAACTTTTGCGGATAAAAATGAATTAAAACTCCATATTGACGGTGCAAGGATCTTTAATGCTTCTGTGGGGTTAGGTGTTCCCGTATCCGAATTTGCTCAATATGCTGATAGTCTTATGTTTTGTTTATCTAAAGGTTTATCTTGTCCCGTGGGTTCGATCATAGTAGGCTCCCAAGAGTTTATAGAAAAAGCCAGGAAGTATCGGAAAATGGCGGGTGGAGGCATGAGACAAGCTGGCGTAATTGCAGCATTTGGTTTGGAGGCTTTAAATTCAAAATGGATTTCAAGATTAGAAGAAGATCATCAAACTGCAAAGCAATTAGCTGAGGGAATAGAGGATTTGAATTTTCCTCTTGAAGTGCAGCCTCCTGAAACTAATATTCTTATGGTGCACTTCCCAAAAACTGCTCCGATGGCTAAAATAATCATAAATCTCAGCGAACAAGGAGTATTAGCTTTTGATATTGATCATAAAATCAGATTTGTGACCCATTACGGAATAAATAAGGAAGACATTGAGTACTGTATCCAAAAGATTAACTTAGTATTAAAAGAGATTTTCTAAACTGCTCTTTTTCATCCTAAATTCTTATTATTTTAATTTTTATCCTTATCAAGAATTTTTCCCATTTACGAGATTGTTTCTTTTTACTAACCTCAAATTAAGGAAATTTTAATATCTTACCTTATACGCCTATTAGGAAAAAACTTATAAGAATATTAAAATTAATTAAAGAAATTAGAAAACAATAAGATTTCTATGAATATACTTTATATAAACCCTGCTCGAATTTCTGTGGGGCTAGATTATATTATCAAAGGTCCACCCTTAGGATTAGTTTCTATCGCAGCTATGGTTCCGGAACATCATGCTAAGTTAATTGATTTTAAAGTTGATGATTATTCAGATAAACAATTTCGAAGTGAACTTAATAGGGCTGACCTTGCAGCAATTACAAGCATGACTCCTCAAATCTCAAATGCATTTGAGGTTGCCAAAACTGCAAAGCAAGCAGGATGTAAAACCATAATCGGGGGGTATCATCCAACATTAGACCCCGAATATGTAATAAATCATCCTTCGGTTGATTATGCAATCAGAGGAGAAGGAGAACATACCTTCCGAGAATTGGTCTCCTATATTGATAAAAAAGGAAGTGAATATGTCCCAGAATTAAAGAATATCAAAGGGGTCTCATTTATGAAAAATGGAAAAGTCTATCATAATGATCCTCGACCGCTTGAACCTAATTTAGATAATTTTCCCCTACCAAGAAGAGATTTAATAGATGATAGTAAATATATATATCTCGGAGCAAGAGTCTCTCAGCTGGAATCCTCTCGAGGATGTCCGCATTCTTGTAAATTTTGCTGTATCGCAAAAATGTGGAAGGATAAAAGAAATCATTTATTATATCGGACAAAAAGTGTTAAGCGAATCATGGAAGAGATTTATGATATTGACTGGAAAAACGATTTTATCTTTTTCTGTGAGGATAATTTTACGATTCAACCAAAGAGAACGAAAAAAATTTTAAATACGATAATTGACTCTAATGTTGGACATCAAATCTATTTTAGCTGCCAATCTCGTGTTGATACTCTTTATAATAACCCTGAGATTATTGATCTGATGCATAAAGCAGGAATGAGACAAGTTTTTCTGGGAGTAGAATCCGTCCATCAGCAGAGTCTAAATGCAATGAATAAGCAAAATACCACACCCAAAATGACCCGACATGTCATTCAAGAACTACAAGATCGAGGGATCTCTATCTTTGGAGGGGTGATTATTGGCTTTCCCGGAGAAACCAAAGAAATGGTAAGAAAAAATATAGCATATGCGAAATCTCTCGATATGACTTGCGTTCAATTTACGCCCATAACAGCCTTTCCCGGTACTGAATTTTACAAGGAAATGGATAAAGAAGGAAAAATCACCAGTAAGAATTATAAACACTATAATTTATTTCATTCAATGATGAAAACCGATGAATTGAGTAACAAGGAAATATATAGATTGGTGGTAGAGGCTTATGCGTCGTATTACCTTAGCGCCTACTATATCAAATTACTGGCAAAGCGATATTTAAATCCCTTTGGTAAATTCAATTGGATGTTCAATAGGATTCTAAGTTATACCAAGAGAGTAATGAGAAATGGAGTTCAAATGCTTCGTACTCAAGGAATTAGCTCAGATATGGTATCAGATGAGTTAAAAACTATACTGGAAAATCATAACTTAGCATAACCAGTCAATTTATTAATAAATAAAAAGATAAAATTAAAAAAATATTGATTGAAAAATAGAAAGGTTAGGATTTTCTTGGCTCTCCGTGCCTTTCTTTCCAGAGGGGATCTGCTTCTTGAAGTGTTCTACATTGTACCTTCCCGATTAAGTTCCTCTAGTTCCTTTGAAAACACACTGTAGCCTTTATATTTTATTAGTTGTTTCTTTCTATCTCGGATTTCGATGGTTAATCTGGGTTCATAAAACCTATATCACTCGTTCTTAACCATAAATGTCCTTTAAATTCTTAATTGTATCCTCGGTTGCTTCTGGTTTATCAAGATATTCAAGCATAATTTCTGGACCATGCAGGCAAATCTCCCCAGTATGTTCTTCCCCGAAATAAGTATCATCAAGATCTCCTAAAGTGATTGGTTGTTATGTAAAACTATATAAACCTCACGCTTTTGAAAGGTTTGTCTTAACAAAAAACCGTCAATCTCATCTTCTTTAAATTTTGAAATGGATATCTAAAAATTATGTCGATGATTTTCAGCGAATATCCTCAAAATTTTGGGAAAGCTCAAAGAGAAAGGTTAAAAGAAATATCTATTGTGGAGCAAATTCTTAGTAAGCATATTTCGAATTTTGGGGATCAAATGTCAGAAGAATCGTTCCTCTTTCTAAAAAAGGAATTGGAGATACTACGACGCGAAATTGATATTAGAAAGAGATACTTAAGATAAAAATCATTCAAAATATTGATATTATCTTATTATATATAGAAAGTCTAAGATTGTACTTTTTCTTTCTCTATCTTTACTTTAATTACTAAATATAACGTAAGGACAAAAAATTATATGATAAAAAAATAGTTAAAAATTTAAAAATTTATTACTCTTGTT
>CAZZIC010000007.1:13047-56036 GCA_964653985.1 uncultured archaeon
AAAAAATTATATGATAAAAAAATAGTTAAAAATTTAAAAATTTATTACTCTTGTTTTTCTTTGTACATAGGGTCGTTAATTTGAAGTTCACGACGCTGTACCTTACCGATAAGATTTTTAGGAACTTCTTCAATGATTTCAACGTAGTATGGTCGCTTGTAATGTGTCATATTTTCTTTAGCCCATTCTTTGATCGCTTCAGGAGTTAAATCTGAGTCTGAAGTTAGTTCTACCCATGCTTTCACAGCTTCCCCAAAGTCTTCGTGTGGAATTCCTGCAACTGCAGCTTCTGAGATTCCAGGGTGCTTCATAAGAAGCTCTTCGACTTCTTTCGGATAGACAGAATATCCCTTGTATTTAATCAGTTGTTTCTTTCTATCTCTGATTTCGATAGTTCCATCTGGATTCATAAAACCTATATCTCCCGTTCTTAACCATAAATGACCTTTAAATCCTTTGATTGTATCCTCTGTTTCTTCGGGTTTGTTAAGATATTCAAGCATAACTTGCGGACCGTGAACGCATATTTCTCCGGTATGCTCTTCTCCGAAATTTTTATCGTCAGGATCTCCCATGCAAATAGGTCCTTCACTGAAATCGTCGGAGGGAAATATGCTCCAAGAAGTTCCTGGGAAAGGCATCCCTATTACTCCTATAGGACTTTCTCCGAACAAGTTTCCAGAGCTTACAACTGGTGTCGCTTCTGATAAACCATATCCTTCAACTAAACGACCACCGGTATTTTCAACAAAAGCATCTCTAACAGATCTGTGAAGTGGACCAGCACCGCTAACACATAACTCTAATTTCCCAGCGACTCCTGGATATTCATCATAATCATCGAATTCTGCTAATCTTTTAAATAAAATTTCAGCACCCGCATAGACAAATCCTTCTGGAGCAGGAAGCTCTTCTAATGTTTCTAACAATTCTTCCGTTTCTGGCGGTCGTGGGAAAAGCAACATCCAACCACCCAATCTGATAGTAGTATTCATAACAACCGTGTGAGCGAATGAATGGAATAGAGGCAATACCCCCACACTTCCAATACCCGGTTTTTCACCGCCAAACCAGAGCATAGATTGTTTCGCATTTGAGACTACATTGAAATGTGTAAGTACCGCAGCTTTTGGTAATCCAGTAGTTCCACCGGTCATAATGTACGTCGCTGGATGAGTTTTTACATCAATTTCTACCTTTGGAACATTTGGTTCGGTTTCTAATAAGTCTGTGAAGTCTAAGGCTCCAGGATAGTCTACTTTACCCGTAGGAATCTTTTTAAACAATTTTCCTAAGGTTCTCTTAAATCCTAAACCATGAGCTAGGTCTGCTACATTAGTATAAATAACTTTTTCAATGCTCGATTTGTCGACTATTGGCTTAATATAGGGTTCATAGAGTGCATCTAATACTATTAGAAATTTTGGTTTAATGATATCTAATTGGTGTAAGATCTCCATTGGTTGGTAGGTAGGGTTAATCCCAGAAGGAATAGCACCAAGTCGAGTGATAGCATAATACCCAACTACATATTGGATACAGTTTGGTAAATGCATTGCGACTACATCCCCTTTTTTTACTCCAAGATCGTGGAGAGCGGTTGCTAATCTCTTTACATAATCTTGAAATTCATTGTAGGTTACCCACGTTTCAAGGAACCAAATCATATTATTATCTCCATATTTCTCTACTTGCTCGTCCAGCATCTGATTAGTTGTTTTCTCTTCGAAGGTAGCATTTTTTGGAACGTTTTTCGGCCACCATTTTTTAAACCAGAGTTTATCCTCGCTTACCTGATAATCATCATCACGTTTTATTGGCAATTTCATTTCACCTTTATGACATTTTGTTATATTTTTTTTAAGTAGATGATAAATCTAAAAAAGATTTATTACTATTTTTTAAACAATTTTGATATAATATAGTATCAATTTTAAATTTATATGTTCTTTAACGAGATCAAATAAAGAGATATACAAAATGGTAATTTCTTTTAAACTCCCACATAATATCTCAATTCTATTATTAAAAATGTATGAAAGAGGAATTCTTTTTTGATGAAAAATGAAGAAGTTAGACAGATATCAAATGTAATGCATAAATTGATGTACAATCATAGGGCAATTTAAATAAATAATAAATTATTTCTTCCGAGGGGTTGAATCGATAATTAAAAGAAAAAAAAATATAATAGAATAAAGAAAAAGATTTAATTTTTAAAGCGACTTAAAAGTTCACTTGCCGTTCTTTTCTTCTTTTCATAAGGATTGTAGCTACTCCAACTAAACTTACTCCCGCTATCAACAATATCAATGCCCAGAAGCCTTGAGACTCGAAGATCATATAGACCGAGAAGGTAGGATCGTGCCAGATACCATTATATCCATCAAAATGCGGATAATTTATAGCGTATAGCATTATATTGAAATCTATAGTTACATCAATTTGCGCACCGAAATCGTCGGATGTGGTTTCCTCATCTCCTTCAAATACCTCATATTGGCTCTTTTGTCCTTCCCAAAGAGCAGTAGGCATAATACTTGTCGAAACGCTGGCGTTTGTTCGGGACCCTTCTGTTCCATATTCATATCCTGGTCCAGCCATATCGACAAAAGGAAGTTGTGCCTCTATTTCTGGATTGAGATAATTTCCAATTGATAATTTATGCGATTCATCATTGTATTCGGTTTGATTTGCGAGTTGATTTGGAGAAGTATCTTCTTGACTCAGATCTTCAGTTTGGATGTCTAAAACGAAATGTAATATTGTAGACACATAAATTATTGATAAATCTAGTCCAAAAAATTCATCTGATTCAGTAAGTGGAGTTCCATCATTCCATGGGGCCAAAAACTGGTCGAGTTTTACAATTCCGTTTGCGGCTTGAATAACCGTTGAATTATCTGCGGCTAGTATTCTTTCACTTATCTTCGGTTCGAAAGTAAATCCAAAATACATATAATCTAAATTATTTACTGCTGGTTCTCCATCATATTCAGCCAAATCTACTCCTATAGGAACACCTGAAAGTCCGATATCGTTCATTTGGAGTCCCCATGAAACACTCTTTTTTTGACTATCAACTGTAGGTGCTTGGAACTCAAAATTCTCAACATCTCTTAAAATTAATCGATGAGTAAGTTCAGACGATTCTGGAACTTTTGCAACCGTTCCATTAGTTTCGACTGGATTACCATCTTCATCTTTTACTGTCGTATAATTTACAGATATCTGATCATCACCATTTGCGTCATTATAGAGAAATGCTCCAGCTAATGAATGAGTGAAAAAGAAGAAATCAATGTTACATCCTTCAAATGCCCTTGCGGGATTTCCTTGTCCTTCTCCGGTTACTTGACTTAGTAATTCTCCAACGTCAATTTCGATATGAAAATTCTTTACCCATAGTTGCATGAGATCGAAAGTAAATTCGGTAAATTTTCTAACTTTCTTTTCTGATTGTTCTGGCTCTTGAAGAATCCACTGGGTGTAACTGTCCTTCTTATTTTGGGCTTGTGTTCTCCAATCTCCTAAATCTCCTTCTACAGTATAATCATCATCATCTATTTCATTATCGGGTCCAGTAAATTTCCACTCTTTAGTTACATCATAATCTGATCTGTCGATATAGAGATTGCGGTAAGTAATCGGATTTAAGACAAATAACTCATCTCCGGTAAAGATATCATTAATATGTATAAGAAACCAAGTGATGATTTCTGATCCTTCTGAAATAAGTTCTTCTTTATTTTCCTCGATAGTTCCTTGTTCTTCGTAGGTTCTCAATTTATTAAAGAATTCTATCAATCGTTTTGCTGCTCTCACAAACGAACGATCATTATCCCATATTACCATCGTTACAGCAGCTCCAACTGTCATTGTATAATTATACGATCCATCTTTTGTTACTTTAGTATAAGCATATCCATTCTTTGTAAAATTATAGTCCTCATCATAATATTCATATGGAAGATAGTATATCTCTTCTTCATTATCTGCTTCATATTTTCTTGTTATATTTCGTTCTCTGGACGCACTCATCACAAAAGTATTTTCGATGACTTCAAATTTACTTAAGTTATCTAAACCTTGCATAAAGAGGGTTCCGAAGACTTCACCTAAGAGCCGCCCACCGTATCCTAAACCTCCAAGCAAACTTCCAAATCCTGCTCCGAAGTTTCGAATTTGTCCCAAACCGATCTCGTCGGGACTTTGGCTCGTACTCGGTTGAGCTTTAGTATAGGTCGGCATAGCGAATGCGGATGCCACGATAATCGTAAGTACCATTAATCCTTTATAATTTATTTTTTTCAAATTTTATATCCCTCAAATTAAAAATTCATTTTTTTTACTAAATTAGTACCTAAATATGTAATAAAATTCGTCTTTTTAAAAATTCACATTCTAATGGAGTAGAAATTTAAAAGAGATGAATATACATTAATTTTACTAATATTATAATATCCACTCTCTTCTCTTGAGGGTTCTTTGAAAGGAAATTAATTTTGATCCTAACTAATTTGAAGTGTATTAAGATTCAAATAAATTTCTTAAAGAAGTAAGGTTATCAATTAGATAGATAAATTTAAACATTTAAATGTCTGAAGTATAATTAAAATTGGGCTATATCATTAATTTTGGCTCTACTATTAAATAATATATTAACTAAAATTAGCGAATAAAAATATTCAATATGTAAAAATATTTCTTTTTAATCGCTTAAATAGCCGCTAAATTCTTCTATTTTTAAGAATGTATATATAAATACAAATATGAAGATTCCCGCCAATATAATTAGCATAATGATGCTAAAGGTACTGGAGAGGGTTACATTGAACGTGAGAAGGCTCGAACCCATAAAAAGAGCTGCTAAGATATACCCAAACACATGACCGCTGAATTTTTTGGATTTCTGCTTTCCGGAAAAGTAATTTATGATAGATACAAGAACGACAACAACGAATCCAGTATAATAGAAAAATTGAGCAATATCTTGGAATCCTCCATAAGATAAATACAAGAAAAACCCGGTAAGTCCTAATTCTAAAAGACGAATATGCCATATACTACGGTTTTGTTTGGCATCGGGATATAATTGTTCATATTCGCTCACTCCTTTATTTGCTAACAAGATAAAAAAAGACCCAATTGCTAAGGCAGTACACAAGGAATAAGAAAAGGTGATTAACGCTTGAATTAATGTATGCCCAAAGAAAATTGGCGTTTGCCACATGAAATTTATCAAGGAGGTGGCAAGTATTAGATATTGGGGGATAATTATAATGCTGCAAAAGAGGGGCAAGATCGCGGCTATTCCCATAAAAAATTTCGTGAAGAAGGAAATATCTGAATCCTCCCAGTCCTCTTTCTTATATGTTGTCAATCTCCACGCCATTGACATAAAACTTAACACAGAAACAATTGGAGTAATGAGGGGAAACACGAGGATAAACATAAATATAATTGAAACAATTCCGTAAAATAATTTTAGACGTAATGGAATAAAAGAAACCGTGTAGTCCATAGAATCTAACGTTTTGGCAAATCTATCTGAGAAAAGTATCAAAAAGAATAACCAAGACACACTAAATACAGTAGGACTTAGAATTTTAATTATCCAAAATTTTGCTTCAGGATCATTTATTACCCAAAATAAAATCCTGAACTCAAAATCTATGAGATTAAAAATGATAAATTCGGCTATCGGGACTAAAATAATAGCCATTAATACGATTAATCGGGAAAATATTATTCCTTTAACTTTTCGAGTCATAATTTTGCCTTAAAATCTTCAATATTAGAGATCTTTCAAGCAAAAAATTTACTTGAGAATCTCTTTTTAAAAATTTTTAAAGAATTTTATATTTATTTTAAGAGATTAAGACTTTAAAAAATTAGTTATTCTTTTAAGAATTTTTATCTAGACCTAAATTCGAAATTAGTGTCTTAATGATTAAAAAATAAGAGAATTAAAATTAAAATCTTTAATGATTTCAACGTTTAGTGCTATTTTCGAAATTCAGCGAATATAATAGAGATTCTCATTGTAGCAAACTATTCATATGAAAATTCTTTTTCTTTCTCCTCTTCTTCGGGATTGTATCGTAAACTACCTATAAACCCACCGAATACAGCCCCAACTAGGCATCCTTCACCGATAGCGGTAACTACAGCAAATATAAATGGAAGATCCGTTAACCCTGTACTCACTCCATCAATAACAGCTGTGATTATCCCGCTCCCTCCCGGTATTATTTGACCCAAAACAAAAGGTAATGCGAAATAAATAATCACTGCTGGAATCATATAACCAAGCCCTATTGCGATGCTTGTATGAATACCAGCGCTTGGTGATTTGGCAAATAATCCTGAAGTTATCGCACAACAAAGAATCCAAGGAACGATCAAGGCAAACATAAGCCCAATATCGTCTGGGCGATAAAACATTGCCCAATGAAGAGGAAACAAGAATATTAAGATCAAACCTAAAAACATTCCAGCAATTATTGTGAGAAAGAAAGCTCCCATACCAAATTGTTGTCCGATAGATGTAACAGCATTTTCTAAATTATTTATTAACCCTCCAGTTACTTCACTTGTTAAGTCTAAAAAATAAAAGCTGATAGCTGCCATAGGAATAAGACAGAGCATTCCCGCGCATCCGCTTAATATCACTCTTTTTAAGCCAATAAGAAATTACCTCTTCTGTTATATGTTAATTTATTTTCTATTAAATGATCTTTCTAAATAAATCAAACAAATGAGGTATATTTATATTTACTTTTTTATCAGTATAAATGAATATATATTTATTTTAAATTTACAGAAACTACATAAATAATAAAACCTACATTGAGATGATATTATTCTTAATATTGGACAAGAATAAATCTCATCTGAGATATAAAACTTGAAATCGAAAAATAGAAAAGAATTAAGAAAATTGGTTTATGATCTTGGTTATTTTACGTTTACTATTTCACCGGCTTCCATCTCAACTAAAGTATCCGCATATGAGTTGAGAGAACGTCGATGAGTGACCACCAGCACAGTTGTTTCTAAATCATTGTTGATTTCCTTTAATAGATCCATTACTTGTTTTTCTGAATCTGGATCAAGATTTCCTGAGGGCTCATCGGCAAGAATAACTCTTGGCCTGTGAATAATTGCTCGGGCTATTGCACATCTCTGTTTTTCTCCTCCACTCATCTGAGCTGGGAAATGATCTTTTCTTTCCAATAATTGCACGTCTCTAAGGGCAGAGATGGCCCTGTTTTCAATCTCTTTTGATCGTAACACTGTAGGCCATAACACACTTTCAACATTTTCCTGTGCTGTTAAGGTATTAATGAGATTGAAGTCTTGAAAAACAAATCCTATTTTTTGTCTACGGATACGAGAAAGTCGATCCTCTGTGGCACGTGCAATGTTTTCTCCGTCAAAAATTATCTTTCCACTGTCAGGGAGATCTAATCCACTTAACACGTTCAATAATGTTGACTTCCCGCAACCAGTAGGGCCTTGGACAATTACAAAATCTCCAGATTTAATTGTAAGGTTAACATCTGCTAAGGCTCTGATAATTGCTCCAGCTCTTCTATATTCCTTATTCACATCAATTGCTTCAATCATGGTATCTAATGATACTGTCATTTTCTTCTTTCACCTCATTCTCCCACTTTTTTAAGTGCGATAATTGGTCGCACTTTTAATATTCTTCTATTCGCAATAAGTATAGCAATTAACTGAACTAAGATAAATAAAGCGCTTGTAATAATTACTGGAAGTAATCCAACCAGAGTTACTTTTTCAATACCTAGATTTACTAATTGAAAATAACTCATGATTGCAGCATAATGAAACAATGCTTCAATAACTACAGCAAACCCAACTAATGTAGTAAATAATATAATTCCAGAAACAAGTTTATTAATATCTCTATTAGTATAACCGATACATTTTAAAGTTGCCCACGTTCTTCGATTGCGACTAACTATAATCCAAGCGTAAAGTATTGAAAGGACTAAACTCGTAATTAAAAATATAAGCACAAAAGATGCAGCAAATGTATTTGTGGTTCCATTGGTTGGAGTAAGAGCATATTCCCAAAATAAACTCGTTAAAAAGATTAATGCTGTATAAATCAACGTAAACACAGTAAAAATTTTCCTCTCTCTTAATCCCATAAGTATTGCCTTGCCGAATAATCTTAAGACCACTTGTAATCACTATTTGTTTTAATTGTATTTTTTTCTAAAATGGAATTTATTTAAATAAATAAATTATGTTAATTAGTATAATAAAAATCATAGAATAAAATATTTTGTTATATAAAATGTCAGCAAAAATAGAAGAAATTATAGATAATTTACTGGATGAGGAACAAAACATATATGGTGTTGCGGTAGTAAATAGAGATGGAAAACTTTTGACTCAAACGGAAAATTGGGATATAAGCGAAAATATGGATAAAATTAACGAATTACTAAGAACTAAGGTTGAGTTAGGTGAAAAAGGTATAACGAGTATAATTTTACAAGATGTGAAATATATGATCGTTGAAAATACAGAAGAAAGAAAGATTGGAACTAACATCACAGGAAAAGGGCATATTATAGTCGCACCAGTTCCTATCGGAGGTACGGGGGCTTTAGTCTGCTACATTAACCCTCAAGTAGGACCTCGTGATGCGCTTTTTACCGTCCAAGAATATGCTAAAAAATTAGCCGATCACATTTAATTTTTTTCTCTCTTTTTTTAAAAATCCTTTCAAATTGATTTCCAATGTCTTTTTAATATTTTTTTTAGAGATGTTTTTATTTTTAAGATCTCCCCTCTCTGTTTCTCAGAATATTGACTGAAGTCAAGTTCTTCAAAAAAGTATGGTGTATGCTCCTCTCCGAGGAGAGCTTTTATAATAGCATGAGTACATATAGGCAGACCGATGAGACTGTATCCTCCCTCTAATATGAAACTAACTCTTCCATCACATATTTGATTTGCCAGTTTAAGAATATCTTTTCCGAATTTATAATAAGAATGACTTGTTAGATAACAATTTCCGATAGGGTCATTAAAATACATATCGAATCCTAAAGCAATAATTATCAAATCTGGACCAAATTCTTTTAGGATAGGTTCTATAATGTCCATACTCTCAAAAAACATATCTTCAGTGGAATGTATTGGAATTGGAAAGTTAATTGATTTTCCAAGCCCTTTTCCAGCACCAAGTTCGTTAATGAATCCGATTTCCCCCTCAATAAAATCAAATTCATGGACTGAAAAATAGAGAACTGATGGATCTTCATAGAAAAACCTGGCAATTCCATCGCCAAAATGGTCATCAATGTCAATAATTGCGATTTTTTTCTGGTATTTTAATTCTTCTCTAAGATACATAACAGCATTGGCGATATTGTTGAAAATGCATAATCCCGATGACTTCTCTTTTAAGGCATGATGCCCGGGAGGTCTAACTAAGGCAAGCGAATTGTGAACCCGATTTTCTATAATAGAGGTGAATGCCTCTATTACTCCACCAACTGCTTTCTTTGCCAAATCAAAGGTATCATTTGTAATAAAGACTTCCTCTCCTAGTAATCCGCTCCCATATCGAGAAAGGCTACGAATTGTTTGAATATGATATTGACTGTGAGCTAAGGAAAGGATCTTCTCGTCAATAATCTTCGGTACCAATTTAATTATACTCTCTTCAGTCCAAAGGTTAATTTTATCAAAATGATCAAGTATGACCTTAATCCTTCTAGGATTTTCAAATGATAAAAACACAGGATGAGGGTATGCCGGATTATGTTTTGTAGTAAAATCATAATCGACAACTATACCCGTTTTCTTATTTGACATTCTCCGAAATTCACATAAAAGTTATTATATAAATTAAAACTATTAATTTCAAATAAATTTTAATTATTTGGTTTACATAAAAATAATGGGATTTTTATGGATGGTTTAGATATTTTATTAACGATTTTCTTTAACACTTTTCCATTAGTAGTTATAACTATACCCTTATTCTTTGTTTGGAAAAAAGCAATTGGGAAGTTATACTTTCGCGTAGTTTTAGCTGTATTCGTTTTTTATCTTATTTACTGGATCCTTCCATTGATCATTCAAGGAAGGATTGAGACTGATAATCTTGGATATACGGGTGAAGGAGGATTGTTTGCTGTATTCAATTATTTTGGAGTTCATTTTGGCTCATTAATCGCTTTGTTTTCATCCTATCCTTTGATATCTCTACCATTTATCTTTTTCGTTGCTCCCTTTATTTCCTTTGTTTTCGTGTGGTATCGTCTTAGGACGCAAGACGGAAAGATGCAAGAGAAACTTACTCAGACGACTTACAAGTTCCCGGAAAGTCCTTTTCAAAGTATCCGCGAAAAATTATTAGAAAATAACTGGAAAAGAGAAAAAGATATCTTTAAATTAATGATTATATATCTCCCTATCTCGTTATATTTGTTAGAAGTCATTTTAAAAATACAAAATTTAGAGGATTTCTCGATTACTACAGCAACTACAGCTCTCGGCTGGTTCATTGAGATTCTTTTTGTCTATATTGCAGTCTTTATCTTTGCTATTGAATTATTGGTTTCAAGCCATGTAGCATATCGTGGCAGATATTTTGGAGAAAAAATCAGAGAAAGAACTTATAAGAGCCTTTATACCGTTGGTGTTCCTATTTCAATTCTTTCTCTTGTATTATTTTTAGTCGATGAAATTGAGTCAATAGATATTATTTTCTCATTCTTTTCCTATTTCATTATGGCATCGATTATCTTTATTTTGTTTTTAGACGTTTTTGAGCCTATTTCTTTATTTATTCTTATTAAAATGATTGATTGGTGGAAAAATAAAAAAGAAAAGGTAAAAAATATAGATTTTACAAACATCTATTATATCTTATTTTTCAGCTTATTGGCACTCACTCTTTACTTTGTGGTTTATTTCATAGGTTCGTCTCTAATTTATGGACCCTTATTTCAATCCACAGAGCAAATTGAAAGCATTGCTAACCAACAGCTATTTAATAGAGATTCAAATTTAAGGAGCGCTTTTCAGTTTGATCTCCTCAATATCTTGAATCTTATTTTTGTAACATTGATTCCGCTTTTACTTTTCGTGGGGGTTTTATCTTATGGCTTACGTTATGTTGAAAGTAATTTATTTGGGCTTATTTCGTTTTTAACCCCTATTATAATTGTCTCAATTATCTTTAACATTTTCTTGCCCTCAATTCTTCCTCCAATACATTTTACTCCTCAAGAATATTGGTTATTAGGCAAGAAAAGTTATATTTTAGTGGATGGAATTGAAATCTATACATTACGAAGTGGGTTATTTACCAACCTCCCTGGCTCTCTCTATTTTCTTTCTGTCCCTTATATCTTTACAAGATATATAGTTAATCTTATTTTTTGGACATTGGTTGTATATGCACTTTCAAAATCATTCCGAGAGAAAGATATCCCTCTTGATGATAATTTGTCTAAAAAAGTGGTTTTTACCTCCATGGATGCCTTCTTTTCATTCGAGACCTATGAAGATCCCAATAAAGAGTATATTATTTCTAAAAATGAAAATGTACCTTATCCAGATGTTAAGTTTGATGAGCAAAAGATAGATTCGATCTTAGAGACTTTAGATGATGAAAAACTTTTAAGCGATATAAAACCCGATGATCCGGAGGAAAATAAAAAGTTCTATTTTATTCTCCGATTTTTGTATCATCATAATCTTATTAAAATCTTGAAAACAGAGTTTAGTTTTGTCTTTGAAAATGTTAAGAAACAAGGACTGTATGTGATCTACCAAGATGGGAGAGGGGTATATGATTATTCCTTTTTGGAAGATTACACTCAAGATCCTGGGTTAATTTCTGGCATGTTTTCAGCTATTACATCATTCATCAAAGAAACTACTAAATCAACAGAATTGCTACAAACTATTGACCATGGGGATGTGACTATTTTAATTGAATACGGAGAATATGTGTTTGGAGCCTTATTCGTAAAAGGCAATCAAAGTTCAGAAGTTCGTTCTCAGTTGAGAGAGTTTATTACAAGATTTGAAGAGAAGCATAAGGAAGTCTTGATTGATTGGACAGGAGCTTTAAAGCCTTTTAACGATACAGATGAATTGGTTCAAAATATATTCGTTGAATAATTGAATCTGATACGTATTTTATGAAAAAATGTTTAAGATAAATAATAGAAAAAAAATAAATGATTACGTATCTAAATGAATGATATCTTATTCTGGAACGGTTGCGACAGCTCTCACCCATCCAGCGCTTGCCCTTGCAATCTTTACAGGAAAGCAGTATATAGTTGCCCCAACAGGGGGGACCTTATCTAAATTAGTCATTTTTTCCATTTGAAAGTATCCGAGTTCCCTCCCAGCAAAATGTCCTTCCCAAATCATTGATGTGTCCGGCTTTCCTTCTTTAACTGTTTTTTTCCACTTCTTAGCGGTAGAGCTAAATGGAGCATCCCAACTCCATGCATCAGTTCCAACTACATGAACTCCATTTCTTATGAGAAAAAGCGTTGCTTCCTTTCCTACTCCTACTCCATGATTTATATATTGAGGAGTACCCGCAAATTTAGGTGCTGTAGTGTGTACACATACTATATCTCCCTCTTTTAACTGATGGTTTATATTTTCTAATTTACTTTTAATATCTTCTGGGGTCATTACATACCCTTCTGGAAGATCTGTGCACTTTAAGACAATCAGAGACCCCATTCCCCATTCTAAGGGAAATTCATCAATCGTCATAGATTCTTTTTCTTCTTTTTCTTTATCTTGAACGGGAGCATAGTGATAAGGTGCATCCATATGTGTTCCACTGTGAGTTCCAAGTTTGATTGTTTCTGTTGCCCATCCTTTTCCTTCAGGGAGATGCTTTTCTGGTTTTAATTTCGGAAACGCAAACGCCATTTGCTGTGCCCCTTGTTCATGAGAAGAATATTCAATTTTCGGTCTTGTTAAAGGAGGATCGTATACTTTTTCCTCAGGGTTAATAATAGGTATTGAAAGATCAATAAATTTCATATAATAATTCACTTTTATAAGAAATAATTTAGTTAATAAATAGAAAAAGTATCTATTTGAATTTTTCGAAAGATATTTATTTCACGTTTAAAATTGGAAAAGAGAGAAGACTAAGAATGCGGGATGTGAAATTCAGGAAGATAACTGTTATAGGTGCCGGAACCATGGGGCATGGTATCACTGAAGTTTTTTTATTATCAAAAGTTCAAAATGTGTTCCTTAATGATATATCAAGTGATGCCCTTCAAATTGCCAAAAAAAAGATAAGAAATCATTTGGAAAAGTGGGATAGTAAGGATTTACTTTCAAAAGAGATTAAAGAAACAGAAATTATGGAAAAACTTATTTTAGAGAAAGAACTTAACAATGCTATCAAAAATGCGGATCTTATCATTGAGGTTGTCCCTGAGGATATTACTCTTAAAGAAAATTTATTGCGAAATATAGGAAAAAATACTCCTGAAAAAACAATAATTGCTTCTAATACTTCAACATTTACTATAACAGAATTGGGAGAATTTACTGGAAGACCAGAAAGTACAATTGGAATGCACTTTTTTGTCCCTCCATTTAATCAAGATTGCATTGAAGTTATGAGAGGGGATAAAACGAGCGATGAGGTCTTTGAAAAAACAATAGAATTTTCGGATAGTATCCCTTCTCGAAACGGAACCATGTATGTAGCTCCTATACAAAAAGATACTCCAGGATTTATTTCCAATCGTATTTTGATACCGATAAGTCTTTATATAAACGTCTTGGCTGATAAGGCAGCTGAGAGCGGGATTCCATTGGAACAACTAGATGCTGATGTGCAACATATCATGAAGTTGGGACCTTACGAATTAGCGGATTATCTAGGATTAGATACTAACTATAAATCTCTGAAGAGTTTTGAAAAACGGGTATCAGCTGATTTTGCTCCCCGAAAGGTAATAAGTGAACTTGTTTCTAAAGGCCATTATGGAAGAAAAACCGGAAAGGGGTTTCATAAATGGGATGAAAATGGAAATGTGATAATAGATAAATCCAAAAAAGCAGGAATTTTAAATCCGGAGATGCTTTTAGCAATCCAATTGAATGAGGGATGTAAGATGCTAGAAGAGGAAATTGTAACTAGTTATAAAATAATTGATAAAGTAATGGAAAGAGGGATTGGGATGCCCGGACCATTCCTTCCCGGAAAAAGAAATTATAAAAGATGGGCTAAAATGTTAGAGGAATTTGCGAAAGAAACTCAATTGGATTACTTACAACCATGTGAATTAATGCGCAGTGGAGACTTCATAAATAAAAAATAAATGAGATTTGTTAAAACTAATTAAAGACCTAGCATTGAAAAAGATACAAAAAATAGATTAGTTGTTTATTGTATTATTCTCTCTTTTTTCGAATACAATTTCAATTTTAGTTAATCTTTTTATGTTTCAAAATCTTCCCGTTTATAGAACCAGAGTGTTTCCTTTCTTTTCCTGTCAATTTTCCGTTAACAAATACGAAATCTATTCCAACGGGATGTTGTCTTCCATTTTGAATGGTTCCCTTCTCTTCTATATTTCCTTTATCAAAAACTACAATATCTGCTTTAAAACCTGGTTTAAGCAATCCTCTGTCTGGAATTTGCAATATTGATGCTGGTAATGAAGTCATTTTTCTTATAGCTTCTTCTAGGGAAACAATTTCCATTTCTCTCACCCATCTCTGTAGAACTCTCGCAAAAGCACCATAAGATCTAGGATGAGTATTTTTTTCCATTTCCAAAAAGCCGTCGGAACTAGGAGCAACGAAATCTTGATTGAAGATTGGGATGATACTTTTTTCTTCATTTTTAGTTTGAACTCTGATGGTAATATTTCCCTCCTCATCCCTAATGAAGTCTAGTAAAGCTTCTTCTAGTTTCTTATCGGGATAAATTTCGTTGAATATTTCATATAGCATTTTTCCTTCAACTTTTGTATTATTCTTAGCAGTTATAACACTTGTAGTTTTAGCCAAGCCTCGAAAAATTAATTTTCTAAGTAGGAAATTAGGTATGAGCTTAATATAGAATGGAGCATCGGCAAAAAAGAAATCATAGACTTTTTCAAAAACCTCATCGATGATTTTTTCTCTTGTCTTTGTATCTGTCAGATTATGTTCGAGGTCTTCAAAGACCCATGGTTTTAAAAGGATCAAGGCGAGATTTGTCGCACCATCGGGATATACGGTAGTATCAGCCGTAATTTCAAGTCCTTCTCCTCTTGCTTTTTTAAGATGTTCTATTACGTCTGGGGTCATGTCATAAGCAAATTTACTTATAACGCTCCAATGACTAATGTGTGCTCTAACTTTAGCCTTTCTAGCAATTTCGATAATTTCGTTCATTCCTACCTCTATAACTTTCGCACCTTCATTTCTCATGTGAGAATCATAAAGTCCATCATATTCAGCAACAACTTTTGAAAGTTCTATCAATTCATCTGTCGAAGAAACAGAACCAGGAGGATAAACTAATCCGGTAGACATTCCAAATGCCCCCGCTTTCATATTTTCCCTCACAATTTCTTTCATTGAAGTTAATTCTTCTTTGCTTGGAGCTCTTTCTTTTGCTCCCAAGATATAAGCCCTAACATTTCCTTGGGGAATAAAAAATGCAAGATTAATAGAAACTCCTCCTTGGTTTTCTATTTCTTTCCAATATTCTGGTAAGTCTTTATACAATCCATGAGTAAAGGAGTCTTTATTCATATTCTTAAAGTAAAATTCTCTAACCTTCTCATTGCTGGGGACTACTCCTAATCCACACATTCCAACTGCGAGGGTTGTACATCCTTGTAAGATATACGGTTCTACTTTTAAAGATTGAAACAAGGTGAGATCGGAATGATTATGAATGTCAATAAATCCTGGGGCAACCACCTTGTTGGAGGCATCATATACTTTGCTCCCCTCAGAATCCAAATTTTTCCCGATCTTTTTAATTTCTTCTCCTTCAATTAAGAGATCTGCTACATACCCAGAAGAACCTGAGCCGTCTACTATTAACCCATTTTTTATTATAATTGTCATATTTAACCTCAGACTGTGAATTATTAATAAATCTTTAAATTATAAACCTTTTTCTATCAACTTTTCTCTATTATTTATGACCCTTTCTTTAGTCAGGTCATAAAATCTCCATAAAACTATTGAAGCGAGAAGATAGAATACCATTGGGATAACAATCATGATGATCCTTATCCCAAACACCGCAGAAGCTGGTTGAACTTGGCTCCCTTCCTGGTAATTTGTAAGTATATGAATTACAGGTATGATAAAGCCACTTAATACTGCAGCGGATCTTCCTATAAACATACGTACACCATTATATATTCCCTCACGCCGTCTATTCGTTATTAACACATTTTCGTCTAAGACATCTGAAAAAGTGGGATACATCAAAGTCCACATCGCACCAATTCCCATACCTAATAAGATAACATTTATGATAGTTAATACCAAATTTGAAATAAATAGCATCGGTATGAAAAACAGAGTAGCAATGAACATTCCATACATAAGACCCTTTCTATTCCCTAGCTTCCTCCCCATTTTCACCCATAGAGGGACCGAAGAGACACCACCGACCAAGAAACTTGCTGCTAATATTATTTCCACAGTTGCGGGGTCGTCTGCCTCAACGACATAGGCGGACCAATAAGTGAAGGATGCTAACATTAGAAATGTTAGAACTTGATGTGCTAAATGGGCAAAAAGGTACACAGAAAGGTTCTTTTGTTTAGTAACGTATTTTAAACTTTCTATAAATGATCCCTCTGTTTCTCTTTCTCTACGTTCCACTTGCTGCTGACGCAATTCTCTGTCCTCTTTCATACCTGGAATCATTGTAAGAGCTATGATTGTATTAATTATCATTACTACTATTGCTGCTAATATGTATGAATTTGGGTCATAATAGGAAATTATCATTGGTGGAAGCAACATTCCCGTCGCTACTCCAAGTTGCCCGCTTATAGTGTTGATCCCTGCGACTTTTGTACGTTCCTTTTCACTACGGAACTTTTCAGGATAGAGGGCCAGATAATTCGTATTCCAAGTACTATAAGTCAATTCAAATCCTAATGCAATAATTAATAGCCAAAAAAACATTCCCATTGTATCTTGAAATGGAACAAAGTAATAAAGAAGATAAAATATGCCGACCAAAAGAGCTGTGGGTAAAAACCAAGGAAATCTTCGACCCCATCGCTCTTGAAATTTATATGTTCTATCAGATAAATACCCCATGAGTGGATCATTGACCATATTCCACAACCCATTAATTATCATAATAACTCCATAGAGGAGAATGTTAAATAGGAGAACATTCTCATAGAAAAAAAGTAATCTGACTCCTAACGCTGTTGTAGTAAAATTAGTCAAAAAACCCCCTACTCCATAAGACCAATGGATCTTGGAAGAATATCTAAATTCCTTTTTCTTATCCTCATCTCCCATATTATTCATTTTCTTCTTTTTTTCCCACTTTATTGAATTAATCTTGAATAATTAATAATTATTAGATAAAAACTTGTATATAAGGATTTACAGAAAACCAGACAATTTAAAAAATTCCTTATAACGCTTAAAACAAATTTTTTCAAGTTTTAGGCCATATAATAATATTCTCTTCTTCAATCTTTTTGAAAAATTTTTTCCGTTCCGATTTTAATTTTTCAAATCTCTCCTCTGAAATTATTAATGGCGAGTTTATTATTTTTAACTCATTTATAATTAACTATAAAAAATTATCTTGTCTTTAGCCATTGCCCAATTTGATAAATTGCCTTCTTATTCTCACCTTATAACCATATTAGTAGGAGTTTTAATTGGCCTGATTTTAAATCCAGATAATGTACAGATATATCGTGAATCAGGTTCTATTAGTGCAAGTTATTCTTTATCGATTAATGTATGTGGCGGATTATTATTTATGGTTTTCATTATAACAGCCTTCACTCCTCTAATTAAAAAACTCTTGAGTAAGAAGGTGGAACTTAAAAAGAAGCAATATTTTATCCTTCTAATTTCCTATTTGTTGTTTTCTTTTTGGGTAATTTCTCTATTTTTAACCCGATTTGATTTCCTTAGAGAAACTCGGAGATATACCCTCTCTTTAGGCATGTTTCTCTGGGCAATAGCGCTTTACATAGATCCTTTAACCATTGTCATTTCAAACGCGAAAATTCAAAAAGCAGTTATTCTTACTAAAGGTGGACTTCCTATTTTTAGCTACGATTTTGAGGAAGACAGAGAGATGGAAGATACTTCTGGGTTGTTAGCAGGTCTTCTTTCGGCTGTAAAATCTGGCATGGAAAAGATTTTAACTTCAGGAAAGTCTCTTAAAACCATGGCATTTGAGGATTCGATTATGACTTTTATTAATGCAAAATATGTTATCTTTGTCTTAGTAAGCCAACAAACAGTTTCTTCGAATACTCAATTAATCGCGAATGTTTTTCTGGAAGCTTTTGAAACAAAATATCAACACCTATTGAAGGAGGATATGGTTGAAAAGGAAGAGATGAACGATATTGTTGATTTACTCAGAGAAGTTATTGATAGCGTTCAACTCTGAAATAAATATGCGATAAAAATTATTTTTTTACTAATATTTTTTTTTGAAGAAAAAAAGTTAATCTAAGTATAAATAATAATTATCCAAGTTCTTACCCGTGAGTTCAAAATCTTTTTTTAAAATACTCTTGAACTAACCGGGAATCTCCCTTTTTAAGTAGGTGTCCATCCTTTAACCATAAGATTTTTTCTCCGAATTGTCGGGCAAATCGTATGTCATGTGTGACAGCAATTACACACATATGAAATTCTTGGTTTAAATACTCCAAGCTTTGCATGATGTTCGATAAACTCTTGTAATCTTGACCAACGGTGGGTTCATCTAAGAGCAAAACTAACGGTTTCATAGATGCCATTAAAGCAATGGTTAAAATTCTCTTCTGCCCTTCGCTGAGGAGAAACGGGTGCCTATTTTTCAACTGAGAAAGACCGAATAATTGTAGATATCGGTTAATGCGTTGTTCATCAATTTTTTGGGATTTAAATTCTTCATACACAGAATCATTAAATAATTGATAATTGGGATTCTGGTAAACTAAGCCCATTTTCCTGAAAGGATCCTTTTTTAACTTCGAATGTCTCCAAAGATATCCTCCCTTGGGTTTGAGAAGACCTATAAGAGACTTTAAAAGAGTAGTTTTGCCTGATCCATTTTCTCCTAAAATAACTATTTTTTCCCCTTCATGAATAGAGAAATTGAGATCTTGCAAGATTATCCGATTATAGCCTAACGAGCATTCATTTAATTCAAACAGTTTCTCTCCGGATTGTTTGTTCCTCGTTTGTTTATATTTCACGTGCAAATGCTTATATTTTTGTTTTAGTTCCTCTTGATTTAACGTTTCGGTAATTTTTCCATTTTCCAACCAAACTAATCGGTCGAGATAGGGGATAGTTAAGTCAATTCGATGTTCAACCACAATAACGATTTTATTTTCGTGTTGGGTTAAATTTTTTAAATAAGTGAGGAGAAAAATCGCAGCATTTTTATCTAAATTAGCGAGCGGTTCATCGAGTAGCAATACATTTTGTTCCATTGCTAAAATAGATGCTAATATTGTTTTTTGTTTTTGTCCCAAGGATAACTTGCTGATCTCAGAAGAGGGAGAGATGTTTAACAAATCACTGTACTTTTTTACTCTTTCCCTTATGGTTTCCGGTTCAAGCGCAAGATTTTCGCACCCAAAGGCTATCTCATCTTCTGCATATACATTGAATATTTGAGCCTCAATATTTTGCATTAAGGTTCCAACTATTTTCGATCTCCTCGCAATCGTCCACCCATCGATATTTTTTCCATCAATACGGATCTCCCCTTTTATCTGAGCATTATTATAATTAGTAGCTACACCGTTTATACACGATAAAAGAGATGTTTTACCCACTCCAGTATTGCCCGAAATTACCAAAAATTCTCCAGAAGGTATCTCTAAATTAATATCGTTCAAAATATAATTGTTCTGTGTTCTTGGTAACCGTTCCTCCGTGACATATGAGGGGTAGGAAAGCGATAGATCTTTAATATGTACATTTGTCAAAATATTACCACCAAAAAATAAATATAATTGATATCAATGCGATTAATGAAAAAAGTAAAGTAATTAGATCCTTGATATTTAGATGAACCCTCTCATACACAGAACATTCTCCATCCGGCGTAAATGCTCGGGTTTCAAGAGAGATTGTGAGAATATCCGAAAGATCTATCAATTTGATGATTAACGGGAGAAAGATTACCCGATAGTAATTGATTGGATTATACCAATGAAGTTTTATACCGCGAACTTTCATCGCTTCTTTGATTCTATTTATTTCTTGTTTTAACACCGGGAGAAATCTAAACACAATTAAAATTGCCAGAGAAATACGTCGAGGACATCCAATTTGATTAAGCGACCTTGACAAGTGTGCGGGGTTGATGTTAAAAGTTAATGTAATTGAAAACCCAATGATAATTATCCGAAAAAAGGAGAGTATTGAGTCTAAAAGGATACCTCCGATAAAATAAGAAAGGGAGCCAATTAATAAACCTAACGGGATAATATATAATAAGATTTTAAGTAACGTTGTAAAATAGCCGATTGAGAGAAGTAATATTAATAAAAATAAAGAAAAATAAATAATTTGATTGTACTCTGTAAATAAAAATCCTATTGTTAAAATTAAAACGGAGAGAAAGATACTTAACAAGGGATGCAAGGGTTTTTTTGGAGTCCACTTGCCTTCTTGTTTTGATCCAGTCATATTTTTCCCGCTTTTTTCAAGGATTCACCCATTCGCAAGCCTACAAGAGAACCCCCCAGGCTCACCAAGAAACAAAGTAGAAACATAAACACTGTGAGGGCTGGATTGGCAACATATTGAGCGATTGGTTCAGCAGCCCACGATAAAAAAATAAATGATCCGATCATAGTCAAGGGATTATAGAGTGAACTCCCGAGAACTACAGCTCTATCCTTTTCATAACTTCTAAATAGAACTAAACTTATTACCTCGGCAACTGTTGCACCAAACACGTTAAATGCAAAGATTATCCATCCTATGGGAAGTAATACTATTCCCGTCAGAAATCCCATAATAAAAATTGCTCCCTTTTTTCTCACTTTTAAAGCACCTATACAAAATAAGAGTCCATGGGGAAAAGCACTAACAAGTTGGCGAACACCCACTAATGGTACTGCAACGACTATAGGTACGGTTATCATATTGACCAATGTAATCAGCGCAGACATTATCGCTAAAAAGACAATGTCATTTAGATTCATCCTCTCTTTATCGCTCGTTTGAACCTCTTCGTCTTCTAATATTTTTTCTTCTTTTTTACTTTCTGTCACTTTAGTTCATCTCACCTATTTGCTTTTTTCAATATTTCCTTTTTTTATTCTTATTGCTTCTATCTTTTCTTTGGCGAAGAATGACTTTTAGAGTGCTTTCATACTCTTTTCGAAATTCTTCATACTTTATCTTATATAGAGAAAACTAATTATTAAATCTTTTATAAAAATTATGCATCTTTTATCCGAACTTTGATCTTCTTGAGGTGAAATAAAGTAAATAATAATTATCCGAGTTTAGGAGCCATAGTTTCGTTTATAGCGCTTTTACTGACTTTGATATTACGACATTTTAATAAAGCGCAATAATTGGGGTTTTTAAAAATCTTTTGAAGATTTTGGTTATATTCAAAGAATTTGGAATTTGAAAGAAAAATAAAGATACAAATAAAGATGTTATGTTTGATATTTCTGTCTCAAGACTTTCTTATCTACTTTACCAACAGTGGTTAATGGGAGTTGTTCAAGCATCTCAATTTCTTTTGGAACTTTATATTTTGCGAGGTTTTCTTTTGCATAATTTAAAATGTCTTTCTTTATTCCTTCAGACACATCATATCCCTTTTTAAGTTGACACATAATTCTATTTTACTTAGGTTCAAACATAACAAAATGAAAAAAAGAAATGAAAAGGAATCATTGAGAGGAATAAAAATCTGGATATAAGTATTCAAAAATGTTTGGAATCCAAAGGGTATTCAAAAAATACCTTGCTATCGTTAGATTGATTAATTTTATCCTAAGGATTTTCCTTTTGAAGAATGACGATAAACTTACTTCCTTGGGAAGGATCTCCAGCAACTTTATCTTCTACCCAAATTTCTCCCTTACTTCTAAGTATAATCTTTTTTACTAAAGATAATCCAATACCAAGGCTTCTAATATATTCAAGGTTTTCTTCTCCTTTTCCTTTTGATTGAAAAATCTTTTCTTTTTTTTCTCCTGGAATCCCTATACCGTTATCAATAAATTCAATCTTAACGGATGACTCCTGCTCAGAGATCTTTATCTCTATCTTAACAATATCTTTGTTATTATACTTTACCGCATTTATTAAGATATTCTCGAATACATTATTGATAAGATCATTGGATTTGATATAGTATTTGGGTTTTTTTCCATAAATCTTGATATCGATATTCCTTTCGGGGAAACTTTTTATTATAAAATTTTTAGCTGTTTTCAGGGCATTTCGTAAATCAATCCTCTCAAAGACAAAATTAGATCTATCAAATCGAGAAATCTTTCTCACATCTGAAGATATCTTTTCTGCTCTTTTTATTTGAATGTTGATTATATCAGTAAGCTCTATAATCCTTTTTTTATCAACTTGTTGCTTCTTTTCATTCAGATCCATATTCATTAATTGGACAGCAGATTTAATATTTTGAAGTATGTTATTAATATCATGGACAAAAACATCTTTTAGTATATTCAGCAAATTGTAAGCTTTTTTTAATTGCTCCTCAGCTTTAACACGATCGGAAATATCGTGTGTAAACCCATAAAAACCAACCTTATTTCCTCTAGAATCATATATTAGGTCGATTGAACCTTCAAAATGTATAGTTTTTTTTCTCTTGGTATTCGCTTTAAGTCGTGCCGAAGGAGGGATTGGAATTTCTGTCTCATAAATTTTTCTAAACCTTGGAATTAATTCGGCTCGGGTTTTTTTATCAAAGAATTCTCTGAAATTATTACCTAATAATTCTTTTTTTGTATAACCTACAATTTTACAATATTTAGGATTTACTTTTACATAGGTTCCCTTTAAATCCACCTCAAAATACCCTTCTCCCATATTTTCCAAAATATTTTGATACTTGTTTTCCATATCTTTGAAGTTATGGTATTTTTCTTTCTTTTTGTTCATTTTTCTCCTTTAACCAAACTATTTACTTTTGAGCTCTAAATTAAGGGTTTCATATGCAGATATTTAGACATCTTAAAGCTAATTTATTCGATCCATCACCTTTATCCTTAATGAGTGTCTGTAAAACCTATCATAGATTATTAAATTACTTCAGTCAAGACAAATAACTAAATCCCCTTACAAAAAAGTAGTAGTGTTATTTGTTTTAAGTTTACGCAATTCGATCATAGTAACTATAAACAATTGTTGGGGAGAATCCTAACTACTCATAAGACCATTTAAGAATGATTATAAAAATAGTTAGTTTTTTTGTTGACCAAAAAAGATGATTTATGAGTTGAAGGGAGCAAGAAGGCTAATGTTTCGGAATTGTTCGAGAATATAATTAATCTCTGAAATACTTTTTAGAGAAATCTAAAGCACAATACTTTCCACACATTGAACAATGCTTTTGAGATATTGGATGTTCTTCTATAAATTTCTCTGGATCGATGCAAAATTTAAGTTGTTCCTTCCAATTCTTGAGAAATCGATTCTTAGAAAGTTCTAAATCATCTTTAAAAAGGTCATTAAGTCCAAACTTCATTGAATCTCCAGTATGAGCGGCAAGCTTGCAAGCAATAAGTCCTTCTTTGACATCCTCGGGAGTTGGTAATTTAAGATGCTCTGCAGGTGTAATAGCACATAAATAATCTGCTCCGAAACCTGAAGCAAAAGCACCTCCTATTGCAGCTGAAATGTGATCATACCCTACACCTTTATCTATCGGAATTGGGCCAGAAACAAATAAGGGACGACCATTTGTAAAATCTTTGTGCTTTTTTATCCATTTGATTAATTGGTTGATAGTTATATGTCCACCTAAACTCTCTATTATGACTTGTACCCCCATTTTGTTTGCTCTCTTGGCAAGTTTTGCATTTAATTTCATTTCATTGATTTGAAACTCATCAATTTTATCGTGGATGCACCCAGATCTCATAGCATTCCCTAAGTTTAAGACTACATCCCTATCTTTAAGCTGCTCTAATAAGTAATCAAAATTTGTGAGAAAAGGATTTTCTATATTTCCTTTTTTCATTAGTAAGGCGGTTAAACTCCCTCCCTTGGACACCATGCCCATTATTCTTGTTCCTTTAAATTTTCTCAAATCCTCCAGGGTAAAACCTGCATGAATGACAATAGAACTAATCCCATCCTTAATTTGTTTTTCAATAACTTTAAAAATTTTGTCTTTGATAACATCTGGTGAAATATCACGTCGATTGGCTTTATTATTTTCATGAACATTATGAAAAGAGTTATTTTCTACTATAGTTTGATAAATAGGAACTGTAGTAATTGGAAGTTTAGAGTTTTCTATTGTAAACTTTCTAATTTCATCTATCTTCCCTCCCATAGAAAGGTCTGAGATCGTGTCAGCACCATATTTTTGAACAATTTGAATCTTTTTCATTTCATTTTCTACATTTATTTCTGAAGTAGAAGTACCAAGATTAACATTAATTTTTGTTTTTAAAGGATAACCTATACCCAAGGGTTTTCCATTATGATTTTTCATAATTACAGCTTTTCCTTTCGCTATAGCTCTACTGAGGAACTTTTCTTCTAATTCTTCCTTCTTACTTACCAAACTAATCTCTTTATTACTATACCCTTTCTTAGCATCATTTAATATAGTCATTGATATCGATTTTTAACTTAATTTGAGAATCTCAATAGTAACCTAAAGGTAAGATATTCCCTTTAATATTTTGGATAAAAAGTGATTGAATTTTAAGATGTTTGATTCTTTTGATTACACAGTATACTTAAACAATCTGAATTATAACTATAAGGATTATGTCGGTTGAGAATAGAAAAGGCTATAAAATACAATTATTACATGTTTCTAAAGAGGAACATGAGGATAAAGTATCTCATCGAAATTTTAAAAGATGGTTTTTAAGCACCGTCTATTCTAATTCTTAAAAAAATTAGTATAAAATATAAGAGTCCTTATAATACTTGGTTATTACCATGCCTTCTTTAAGAATGGCAAGTCACGAGTTGATATCTTTCCCAACCAAGAGCGTTTTATCGATAAATACTTCTCAGAGTATTCCGTCTCCGAGTATTATCATTTTAGAAATGTGTATGACAGGATTTATGCCGCGGACTTTGGAAAGTATTTTGAACAAGAATTTATTGATAAGTATAATGAAATTGCAAGACGGAGCATTTATGATTTATTAGCAGAATGTTTGGATAAGACACTTGATACTATGTTTACCGAAAATGAAGGGTCGGAATGGGAAACCGTCTTTGGATCAGTCGAAAAAGGAGATTTGGAGCAAACCAAAGTCCTTGGAAAGAGTTTCTTAAGGCATTATACTTTTTCGCCAACACATGATTATGATTTAGTAAATACTCTTAGAGATGAATTTAATAACAAAATCGAAAAGGAAAACTTAGATTTATTTATAAAAACCGAAAGCGGGAGTTTAACGGGAAATCCATTGATAAAACAAGGTTTTACAATTAAAATTCCTTATGACAAATTTGAAAAATTATTAACTGAGACAATAATCACCTTTTCATTTTTTTCTCAAAGCGCTCGAAGAAGTACGGATGGCTCTCCAAACAAACACAGTACACTCTGGGAAAACTATCGACTCGTCTTTGAATACTTAATGGAAAGTGAACAAGGAGAAGTTATCAAAAATAAACTTTTAAATACATTCAAGGAATTTGAAAAAATATTCACCCATAACGAAATAATAAAATTATTTACAGAAAATAAAAATAATGATGGAACTCCAAATTCCCTCCAACCAAAATTTAAAATTATATTATATGCAGAAACTGGCTCGGGGATGTCTGGAACCCAAGAAATAAGAAGGCTTAGCCAGTATAAAAATGCAGAGATAGATTTTGAAATTCCAGTTAATGATAATGGAGAGATCACGGATAAGATATCTCTCTACAAGGGAATTGGAAGTTTAATTCTTTATTTACTTTACGAACCTCGCTCCTTCTTTGTATTAAAATCGGTCGGAGATACAAAATTTGGTAAACCACTAATTTATGGAGACATCTGCCGTATCATCTCTTTAGATTATATCCATTCGACATTTAGGTTAAGTACAGGGAAGATAGTAACAAGAGGCTTTTTATGGGATGCAATTAATGATATGGATACCTATATGGAATTTATTAAAAGATTTGAAAATAAAAATGAATTTTTTATGGAGAATGATTTAGTGTACTGGAAAAAATATAAACCCGCTCGGAACGCGGATAATCCCAACGAGCCAATCTTTGATGTAATGAGAAGATATCTCTATAGGTTTCTGGCTCAAAATCTCAGAGACAGTGATGGTAATTACATATTTCCAATAGAAGGAGAATTTAACAATGATTTATTAGATAATTTTATTGTTGACTTGCGTACTAAATAATAAAGATAATTCTATATACTCTGAGAAAATAAGAAAAATTGAAATTTTCCTATTTTAGTTTAATTCGCAATCCACTTCTTTTTTGGTTTTCCAACTGGTTGATAATTTCTTTGTCTTTACTAATTTCAGTTCCTTTCAGTGAAATTACAGTCAATTTTTTAAGACTTGTAATCTCTATCGGAATCTTTTCCAAGGGGTTGTTATCTAAATGTAGAATTTCTAAAGAATAGAGATTTATGATTGAAGAAGGGAGAGATTTTAATTTATTATTTTCAATTGATAAAAGAATAAGATTGCTAAGGTTCTCTATAGATTTTGGTAATCTGTCTATATTGTTATGAGAACAATATAAAGATCTAAGTGAGCTTAAATTTCCGATCGATTCGGGTAAGCTTTCTATTTTGTTGTTATCAATTGCAAACATGGCTAAATTTTGTAATTCTCCCAAAGATTTCGGTAAGCTTTTTAAATTATTATTATTAAGTTGAAAATTCTTTAATTTAATTAAATTCCCAATGGAATTAGGAAGTTCCTTAAGGTTATTACCACTTAAACTTAGTTTTTCTAAGGATTGTAGGTTTCCGAAAACCTCTGGGAGCACTTCTAAATCGGTCCCACCTATTGAAAGTTCCCTCAAGTTCTTTAGATTTTCAAACGATTCGGGAAGCGCTGTTAAATCGGTGTTCCTGATGGTTAGTTCTTTCAAGTTTTTGAGATTCCCAAACGACTTCGGTAATGTCTTCAAATGACCCAATATCTTCAAAGTTTCCAAGGAGGAAAGTTCTCCGAAGGACTCGGGAAGCTCCGTTATATGTGTGTGTAATTCAAGATTCTTTAGGGAACGGAGATTTCCGAAGGAGTCTGGAAGGGACGTGAGGCTTGCCTTTAAAAGTAAATTCTCTAAAGATTTTAGATTTCCGAACGACTCTGGAAGTTTCTCTAAATCGGTCTCGATCTTGAGGGTTCTCAAGGAAGAAAGATTGCCAAATGATTCGGGCACCCTCTTGAAATTACGACCGTAAAGACGCAAAAATTCCAAATCAGATAAATTTTCAATCGATTCGGGAACAGTTTCTAAGTATACACCTCCTAAATGTAATTCCTTGAGATGTTCTAATGTGAAGAGTGAAATTGGTACATTCTCCATCTTACCACCCCAAATGTGCAGTTCTCTTAAAGTCCCGATATTTCCTATGGATTCTGGGATAATTTTTAAAACCGCTCCTGTAATTTTTAACAACCTCAGAGTTTTTAATCTGCCAAGTGATTCAGGGATCGATTTGGCATTTATACTTAAGAGCTCTAAAGTTTCTAAATTTTCGAATTCTCCAATCCATTCCGGAATAAAATCTATAAAATGTTCTAAACTACTAAACCTCTCTCCAGAAACGTGTAAATATCGTAAGTATGGTAGTTTGCGAAGACCTTTTGGAAGCGATTCGGTCTCTAAAAGGTCAAGATAAACTTCCTTGACCAAACCATCTTTCAATTTGAACGTGGATTCTCTATCTAAGACCATTTCTATTCCGGTCTCCTTTTCGATCTCCTTAATCGCCTTAAATTCCTCGGGATATTTGAATAACGTATATAATTCTTCATCAGAAAGATATTGAAGATAACCTTCTTGAAAAAGAAATTCTTGAACAGTCCTTGAGCCGCTGTTATATCTTTTAGCAATCTCTTCCTTAAATGCTCTTTTAGCATCTGAATCGCCAGCATCTGACAACTCTTTTAAAAGAGGAAATGCGAGATTGGAATGGAGCAAACGGGTATCGTAATCGTACTCCGCCCACGTTTGAAGGTTGGAACAATGCGCCCAAAATTCCTCCTCCGGAGAGATTGAGAACTCCTTCGCCTGAAGCTCGCTAAGGAGGGACATGTTCAGCTTCTCTTGCGCCTCGTCGATGGAATCGATCTCCCACTGATGGTCGTCCTCGTGCGGGTTGACAAAAAGAAGGTACTTACAGGTATCGAACTCGTTTCCTTCTACAAAAATCACGGTCTTCTTCTTAAGTTCATGGTTTCTCCATTCGCCTACTAGTTTAAGAGAAATATAATTGTTAATCTGGAAGGTCTTAATAACTGACATGTCCTTTGATTCCTCACTGAATTCTCTCTGACTTATATTTAATCATAATGGCTAATATATTTAAACTTATCATTTATTAAAAAATAACTGTTCAAATGAAAACAAAAATTTCAGAAAAAGAGTTAATCAAATATCTAAAAGAAGATTTTTATTTGAATTTGTCTTGCTTGACGACATTATTGATTAATTCATAGACATTGATCATAATAAGATTCATCTGATTTTTTGCAGAATTCCTCCCAAGTAGGGTAGCTGTAGCAATTTTATATAGAAAAACTTATCAGTAGGGATTCTTTATATTACTTGGTTCTCTAAGGAGAATTTTTGTAATATAAAATTTGTAACATGAAATTTGTAACATGAACAAAAAGGTTTTAAAATTGGCAAAAGGAACAGTAAAATGGTTTGACAGCCGTAAAGGTTATGGATTTATCACTTCCGAAGATAGTGACGATGTATTTGTTCACTATTCCGCTATACAAGGAGATGATGAAGAATACAAGTCGCTCTATGAAGAAGATGAGGTAGAATTTGATATCGTAGAAGGTAAAAAAGGTCCGCAAGCAGAAAATGTTGTAGTGACCAAAGAAGGCCCTCGTAAAAACAAAGGGTACAGTAGAAATAGCTACCGATTTTAGGTGCTATATTTACATAAACTTTCACACATCGCATCAAAGTCGCGATTTCTACAATAAAATCCATAAATTGTACTAAGAACAAATTACTATCATAAGCAATAAGTAATAATTCGTAATACCCTGAATTAAGTAAGAGAATATTTGATCTATGTAGGTTACAATTGTTACCGAGTCTTATCTTTTTTTTTAATTACTTTTTTATTTTTGTTTTAAGTGTTTTACTACACTACACTATTTGAATAAAGAAAACTACTTATCTTATTACTTTTATTAAAAGAAGAACTGCATCAGTTATCGTCTTCACTCCACCAATTTTATTAAATACTCGGATCAGGGATGGCTGGGGTCCAATATATTAGAACTATATTTAGAGGAGGGAAAAAATATGAGTGAACGTTTATCTATAATAATATCTTCAGAAATGAATGAGGTAATAGTTTTTAATATTTAGATACAACCAAATGTCTTATCTGAAATTATTATTCCAAATTTAAATCAATTCTAAAAAAAAATTAAAAAAAAGTGTGATTTTGGTTTCTCTATTTTATTATATTTTAAGGACATAATTCAATTGTATTAATATCCTATACTTGCGCCCATCGCGACAAAAAGAACAACAAACAAAACGATGCAGATAAGAACTCCCGCTCTTAAGAATAATCTCCTTCGTCCTTTCTTAAAGCTTGAGATAGATTTTGCTTTTTGAATAGAACTCAGAGCATGAGTTTCATTCATAAAATCCTTTGCTTCTTTTCTCACATCAGTCTTTCTAGAGGTTATAGAAATATTTTCCGCACCAACCGTCGCAAAAATTTTAACCACTTTTCTGTTCAGTATCAAGACTATCAATATGGTTGAAAGATATATTAATAATACAGTAGATGCACCTACTATAGTGACTATTTCGTCAGAATTAGCATCTGGACCTGCTATTCCGAGAAATAAAAAAACCATTATATATCCTAAAATATTAAGTATCCAAGCCCAAAGAGGCACCGTCCATAATTTATATTCTAGTGTAGCTATAGGAAATTTCGATGATAAAAAGCTCTCAGATTTTTTCGTTTTTAATAATAAACTTTTTTGTTTTTGATAATAGAACGCTCGTTTATCTGATACACCGATAATCTGTTGAGTATTTCTTTTCTTATATTCGAATTTAGTTTGGACTTTTTCATCTTCGTGTAAAAATTCTTCCCATGTCATTTTAAAATCCTTTTTTTTTTTAAAGTATTGCTTTTTATTAACAATGATTCTTATTAAATTTTTGTTTATGCCTCTTATCTTAACCTTTAAAAGTATCCCTCCCAAGGAAATTAATTAAAAAAAAATTTAGGTTTAAAATTGATTTGAACCTGTATCATTAGACACTTAAATTCTATTATTAAATCATCGAAAAGAGGAACATTAATAGCGCAATAAAACCTATCCAGAAAATAGCTGAAGCGATTTTTCCCCTTTTAGAGTATTTATCTGCGTTTGAACCTTTGTACAGCACATAGAAGAAGGGGATGTAATACCATGCAATGATGCCTATAAAGAACCCTATAACGGGAATCGTCGCTAAAAATGCGTGCATGGTGATTAAAGCGATGGAAATGATAAGTACACCCGGGACTCCTAAAGGATTAAGTGTCCAATTTTGAATGGATAATTGTTCTTTGAAACTTTTGAAAGAGGATATCCAGACCGGTAATCCGTGTTGTTTGATTCTTTTATACGCAAAGACGCCCGCAAGACCAAATCCGATCGCTACAATTGCTATTCCGATGATGTATATTCCTATAACTGGTAGGTTAAGAACTGAGCCTAAAGTCGAATTTCCGTAGATTGCAAACAACCACACAAATGGGGGTACGAGTTTCTTGAAGCCGTCCGGTACGGTAAATGTATACAAAGCCATAATCCCTCCCAGCAGAGCTTCTGTCAAAAAGAGCCACATCGGTGGATCTGGGACGAGGGCACCGAATCCAAAAGTATCTTGCCAGAAAGCAGGACCTAAATCATTAAATCCGCCCCGAATCGCCCACCACGCCCAGTCATAGATAAGCCAATGAGCGCACCAAAATCCGAGAAAGAGAGCGAGTGTTTGATAATTACCCATCTTATCAGGTTGGATAACAAGTAGAGCTATAATAAGATAAAACGACACGATCGCAAAATACATGAACCCTGTATCGAAAAAGACTTCTGGAATCAGTGTGGTTACTTCGTCGTAATCATATCTGATGCATAAAAGATAAAACATTGAGGAAATAAAAGCAAAACCAAGCACCATAAAGATGGTCCATTTCCTACTATGCTCCGTGAGCTTTTGCGGTGGAACATGCCCTGTTTTATTAGAATATTCTTCCTTGAGAGCATTTAATTTTACCTCTGTTTTTTGGATTTGTCTTTCCAATGCTTTTAAACCTTCAGATGCTTTTGATTCTTGCACGTTTTGGGAATTTTTAATTTGATTTTCTTCATTCAATGTAAGATTTTCACCTATTCGCTAATAAATGAGTTTAATTAATGGTTAGTTTTTTTCTTATTTATAATTATAAAAATTTAATGCTTTCATTTTTACCAAATAAGGTTACATTTCGTAGAATCATCCAGCAATTTAAATTACCTTTCTTAGCATAATTAAGAAACCTCAGGTTTTCAACCCTCCGAAAATTGCGTAATGAAATTTTTTCCAAAAAACATCCACTTTTTGAAACCCAATTTCATTCATCCAAGTAATTTGTTTAATCAATTGGGTTGGAATCTCCTTATGATAATAATTTGGAAGTACTTCATTCTCAATTTCCTCAAGATCGAATGACTTGAGCAAGAAGTCAACCCAATTAGAAAGATTAATCTTTTCAAAGAAATCGTTTGTTCCAATTACCACATCTAAGTTATAAAACACGCCGTTGGGCTTTAGATGATCAAAGATTCTTTTGTAAAAGTTCTTTTTGTTTTGATCCCCTTTTAGGTGATGTAATGCTAAAGAAGAAATGATCAAGTCATAAGCACCATCAAATCTATAATCATGGAGGTCTCTGACCTTGTAGGTTACATCTTCATAATCTCTTAGTTTTAGTTTACTCAGTTCAATCATGTCTTTAGCTATATCTAAGCAAGTAATCATGGCATTAGGATATTTTTCCTTGATCTTTAGAGAGAGGGTTCCTGTTCCGCATCCAAGGTCAATTACTCGTATTGAAGCGCCTTCAGGAAACGGTATTAATCTTACCAAGAGATCTAGCATTTTATCGTAATCTGGAATTATTTTTATTATGGTATCATCATAATTTTTTGCTTCTTTTTGAAATATATTTTCATTATTTGTCATTCAAAAAACCTCAAGCTATTGATGTATTGTTTTATAAAATTGTTTTATCTATTTTAACCTATTTTATTGAATGGAATTATGATATAATTCTATTTGACTTTAGAATTGAATTATAGGGTCTTATATCAAGGTTAGGACTCCCTTTTTGGGAATTTAATCCAAGAATCTTGATTTTATTATTTTTCTTTTTTAGAAATTGAATTATTGTTTAGTATATAATCAATTCACTAATTGACTCTTTTATTTTTAAGCATTCAGCTTGAGAATCAAATTAATTAAAGACATACCCTATTTGTTCAAATTTTATCTTCGGGTAGTAAAAAAAAAAAAGAATTTTTGAAATTGAAAATTAATTCGTTTTTTGATGTTTTATATGTTTTATGGTAAGAATGGAAACGGTTGCAACCATTATAGCCATGAAAGGAAGAAAAATATCGATACCAATTAAATCTTGACTTGGTGTTTCTGGATCCTTCGCTGAATTCATGTTCATCTCAATTAAGTCAATATAGTTTTCAGAACCTAAATCACCTGCGAAATTTCCCCAAATTGCATATTTTGCGCCAATTTCACTCGCAATCTCTTTGCCCGCATCAGTGCCCGAAGGAAAGTTCATTACTACGAGTTGACAGTCTTTATCTTTCGCTTCCGTCACAATCGAAACGATATCTTGTGCCCCTAAAGTCTCATCTGAACCAAAGGTGGTTGATACGTTCAAACCAAGCCAAGTAGCAAACATAGCTTGAAATTGCATTACTACTGCATTCGTGCCATAGTATTCGGATTCCGCAAATTCTTCCTTAATTTTGCTGCTCTCTTCATCAATCAAAGTTTTATAAGTATTGAGATTTGAGTTGAAAACATCCTCTTCTTCGGGATAAATCTGAATTAGTTTTTGGGTAATTGCTGTAAGATATTCCTTAGCCTTAAGGGGAGGTAACCATGGTCCACTCGCTAGTTCGCCCATTAAGACCAATTCAGCATCTTGATTATTTTCATCAACTAAGGTTTCAAACCAAGCTCCTTCAAAACCATGACAGAATATAACATCCGCACCACTAACCAGTGCAGCGTCCTCTGGTTGAACATCATAATGAGCAGGACATGTCCCAGCATCAATGATGGGATCTAAGTCTTGGTCAACAATATTGCCGACAAAGTCTGCCAAAATCCCGGAGGTAACAGCGACCTTAATATTAGAATCATTAGGTTTAGGATTACCCCCTTTAATAGCAAGAGCCATGGACATCTGGGAAATACCTACTAACATCAATATACTTATGAAAATCAAAACTTTATGTTTTCGATGCATTTTTTCATCAAATTTTAATAGAGTAATACTTTTTTATAATAGAGTATGATTTGTTTAATATTTCATATTATTTAAGAATAATACTTTTTTATGAATAAATATGATCGAAGATTTTGTGGAAAAAAAGATCGATTTAAAAGCTTTAAAAGAATTTCATGGGCATTTAGGGCCGTATCTCGTTGCAGGGGCAAGAATGGGATTAATTGCCAATGAAGAATTATCCCATGATAAACTTGAAAAATATTGTATTGTTAGATGTTCAATTCCACCGATGTCTTGTTTAATCGATGGAATACAATTTATATCCGGTTGTACATATGGTACTATGCGTATTGTTGCAACGAGCGAAAATATCCCCGAAGCAATATTTACTCACGAGGAAAAAGAATTAAGAATTAAACTTAGGACTCCATTCAAATTTCAAGGTGAAGATCTACATGAATTAGAGGATTATGTATTCAAATTCTTAAAACTCTCACCTCTTAAGGTTTTTAACATTCAAGCAAATTTTAAATTAACCAAATACAAGTCAGAATGAATTATGGCAATAGACAATAAAGTCGTTGAGGAAATATCAAAATTTTTTTCATTTTCAAAAAAGAATCAAGATAATCTTAAAGATGAAGTAGTAATAAATATAGAAGGTGTAGACACCGTATATGAAGGAGCAAGGGTTCCTTCCTTATATGATGTAAATCTCAAAATAAAACGCGGGGAATACGTACTGATTGTTGGTCCAAATGGGGCAGGAAAAACGACATTATTAGAAACCATATTAGGACTCCTGAAAGTAAAAGTAGGAAACATACGTGTATTTAATCATCCATTAGACAAGGCAAGATCTGATATACGTCGTAAAATTGGATACGTCCTTCAAAACTTTGAAATGGATCCCAATCAACCATTTATCGTCAAGGACATTGTTATGATCGGAAGAGTCGCTTATCGTGGTTCGGGTAAGCCAACAAATGAACAAGACTGGGACGCTGTAAGACGGAGTCTGAGACTTTTAGGGATGGAACAATTAATGGAACGCCCGATTGGTAAGCTTTCAGGGGGTCAACAGCAAAAAACACTTATTGCGCAGGCATTATCTAAACAACCTGAAATTCTATTACTTGACGAACCCTTCGCAAATTTAGATTTGGACACGCAAGAAAAATTCTTTAAACTGCTTAGTTTGATGAAGAAACAAGGAGTCACAATTTTAATGGTGTCTCATGGAGTTCAGATTCCTCCCGATGTCGATCGCATAGTGATGATCAATAAAGGAAGAATCGTTATTAATAATTCCCTTGAAAATGCTTGTGAGAATCCTCTTTTTGAAAAATATTTACTAATGGAGCAAGCAAATAAAAATTGGAATCGTATTAAAAATGGAGCGTGATAAAAAATGTTATTTTTTGTAATCCTACCCATTCAAATACTCATTAAGGTGGTTTTAGGAGCCATCATTGCTTCAATTGCTTTATCTCTTGTAGGAACATTAATTGTACAGCTCAAAATTACTAATATTGGGTATTCCATGTCTCATGCAGCGTTTGCTGGGGCAGCATTTGGAATTTGGATAAATGCATTTACTCTCCCAAGTTTTGACGAGCAAATTACCGCCCTTGTATTTACGCTCATTACTGCTTTAATTTTAGGACCGTTATCTGAGAAGACAAAACTAAGTTCAGAAGTGATTTTAGGAGCCCTATTCTCATTACTCACCGCACTTGGCTTTATTTTTCTTTCCACCTTGCCTACAGGTGTAATTACTCAACAAGCGGTTTCTATTCTATGGGGTAGTCTTTTTGGATTACGATATATTGATTTTCTAAATTTAGGTCTAATCATCTTAGGATTCATTATTATTTTAAAAATATTTTATAGAGAATTCATCGCAATTATATTTCACGAAAAGATTGCTGCTGCTGCCGGTATCCGAGTCTCTTTATTTAAATTTATAGTATTAGCGACAACCGCATTAATCGTATCGATTTCAATTAGGATCGTAGGTGCGTTATTAGTATATGCGTTAATTATTATGCCCACCTCAACAGCTTATCAATTCATTTATGATTTTAAAAAATTACTTTATTATAGCCCGATAATTGGCTCCCTCGCTGCGGTATTTGGTGTACTTTTATCATTAGCAACAAATTTCCCCATCTCAAGTTCAATGATATTAATCTCTTGTGTTATTTTTTTAATAGCCGTATGGTTGTCTCCAAAACGAAAAATTCGGTCTAAAAGGAAGAAAGATGAAAATTCTAATAAAAAATCAGATTATAACTCGCAATTAAATAATATTAAAACTTATTTCAATGAAAGAGCTGAAAAATGGGATGAGAATATTTATCATGACCCTGAAAAATTAGACACTATTTGTAGAAAACTGGATATTAAAAAATCAGATAAAATCTTAGATATAGGTACTGGGACAGGAGTCATGATTTCATACTTGCATGAACAAATTGACGCTTCTGGAAATATAGTTGCATTAGACATATCCGAAAATATGATAAATATTTCGAAGGCAAAGTATCCTAAGAATGAGTTTCCTAATGTAGAATTCTTGGTTCAAGATATATATAATTACCAGTTTAGAGATAAATTCGATGTTATTCTATGCTATTCTTGCTTTCCACATTTTATAAAGCAAAGTGAAACTATAAAGAAATTGTCAACTGGATTAAATAATGGAGGCAAGTTGATGATCGCTCATTCACAATCTAGGGATACTATAAATAGTTTTCATAAGGAATGCGATAAAATAGTTTCTAAAGACAGATTGCCTCCTCTTGATGAGTTATCGAAAATGATGGAAGATTCCGGGTTAAAAGTCAAAAAAACTTTGGATAGTGAAGAAATGTTTTACGTTTTAGGATTGAACAAAAACGGGATTAATCAATAGCATTAGGAAGATAGGTAAGAGGTATACGAGTTGTTCTGTGCATTTATTTACAAATTAATTATTTTCAGTTAATTTGATCTACTTAGACGGTGAAACTGTTAAAGAAATTGCTGAAGTTGCAAGAATTGAGGATCGTAATCATTTTGAAGCGTTAGTCCCTAGAATTTATGAACTTGGAGGAGAATTACCACAAGGCATGAAAGATTTTCACGATTGCTCCGCTTGTTCCCCCGCTAAATTACCAACCGACCCTACCGACATAAAGGCTATGTTGACCGTTCTCGTGGAGGCAGAAAGATGTGCTGTGCGGGGTTACAGTGAAATCTGTAATATTACGGCGGGAAAAGATCACAGAACATATGATCTATCTCTCGCTATTTTGAATGAAGAAGTCGAACATGAATCATGGTTTGCTGAATTTTTAGGTGAAGGTCCATCGGGACATTTTATGCGTAGAGGGGAAACTTCTCCATTTGTCTCAAAATTCTTAAAATAATTAATACCTAAATTAAATATGTTTTTTTTAATTTTAAGATCATAAATAAAAATCAAATCTAATCTATAATTAGAAATTTATTAATCGTGTGGATGAATATGGAAGGATTTTACATCGCTCTATTATTAACTACTATTGCTGGTTTATCAACTACATTTGGGAGTGTGATTTTCTTATTAGTAAACAAACCAGGAAAAAAATTTATCTCATTAACGATGGGATTTTCAGCAGGAGTCATGATTTTAATTTCATTTGTAGAATTACTCCAGCAAGGTATAGAATCTTCTAACTTTTTATTGGGTCATATTTTCTTCTTTATAGGAATGGCACTTATGTTATTAATTGATGTAGGAATCTCACACCGATACGAATTTGAGGGCGAAAATATTAATAATAATATAAATGATTCAGAAGCAAATGGAAAAAAAACTTCTTTATTAGTTTTTGCCGGAATCCTTATTCATAATTTTCCTGAAGGAATGGCAACATTTATTGCCACGCTACAAAGCGTTGAATTAGGTCTTATTCTTACATTTGCTATTGCTTTACACAATATACCCGAGGGGATTGCCGTTTCAGTTCCAGTCTATATGTCAACTAAGAGTAAAAAAAAAGCCTTTTTTTGGTCCTTCTTATCTGGAGCAAGTGAACCCGTAGGGGCGCTAATCGTTGGTTTGATTTTATACCCCTTCATGAACAACTTTTTATTGGGGGCAATGTTAGCGATCGCAGGTGGATTCATGATATACATTTCGCTAGATGAGCTTATTCCCGCCTCACAATCCTTGGGAAATCAACATCTTCCTATTTTAGGGATTCTATTGGGAATGATAACTATGTTAATAAGTATAGTTTTACTGTAATGTATAATCTACAGCAATGAAAATCTAAGCTGATCGAAAGAGATATATGAAACTATAGGAGATAATATGTTGTACTACACAATGAATATTCATTTTTGATACCGAAATTCATCTTTACGAAAAATAAAACTCTCACCGATACAAGTTATTTTTAATTTCCCTTTTTGGAAATGAAATATAATTTTGTAGCGAAACCCATATTATAATTATATATAATGCCTTCAATCGAATTTTACTTCTTGATAATATGGATTGTGTGAGTTGACATATAAATTTCTCGAAAGATTCATTAGAATACTTTTCTAAAGATGCTCCATTTGACCTTAATATTCTTTTCTGAAGAGATAATGGATTACCTACTTGTATAAAATAATAGAATATCTAAGGAGAAAAGAAAAAGGAATTAAAATAATAGACAGCCTTCAAAAATGTAAGAATTAATCAATATTATTGTTCTAATTTCTTAAGAACGTTTTCAAGCACTTGTTCGGTAGCTTCTTTAGGAGGAATCCTCAACCCTATCTTTTGATCTCCATAAGTTCTTGGAATTATATGTACGTGTGAATGTGGGATTTCCTGCCCTGCTGCTTCAAAATTATTCTGTAAAATATTATATCCGTCGGGGCTTAACCTTTCATGGATTATCTTAGCCACCTTTTTCACAATTAGAAATAAGTTTTTAATCTCCTCTTGAGGTAATTCTTCCATGGTCTTATAATGGTTTTTTGGGATAACTATGGTGTGCCCTTCAGAGATGGGTCTTATACTTAGGAATGCCAAATTTGAATCATCTTCATACACTACTTTCGATGGAATTTCCTTATCTACTATTTTACAGAACGTACAATCATGTGATGACATATTTATTTTTTAAGGACTCTTAGTTATTATTTTTATGTATTATTCAATTTTTATCAAATATTTCTATTTAATATAAAAAGAGAAAATCGCTTCTTAGAGAATTTTATTTGATTTTTATATCTTACTTAAGTCTATTTGCTTTTTTAGAAATTTTTTGCCCTTTTTGGGGCTAATCTCTAAGATTGATTTTTTGATCTCAGTTTTGCTCTATCTCATTAAAATATAGAAACTCAAAATCGTGGCTTCTAACATCGAGATTAGTAATCAATTTTCTCTCTCTACCTTAATTTTTGTATGTTTCTAAATAGTTTATAGTTGGTACATCAATTTGGATTCAATGTTACATGATTTAATAAAAAATAAAAAGACCAGAACTGACGAGACGAGATCAGACATTCTATAATAAATTTTTCTTAAAAATTACACAATTGTAAAAAAAGTTAAAAAAATCCCTATCTAACTACTTTAGCCATCCAATGATACACTTTTTTGAGAATTTACAAAATAGGAAAAAAAGTTAGAAAAAAAATTAGGTGTTTAGGCTCCACCTTTGTTATTTTTTTTCATTTTCTTAGCTTTACTGGCTGATTCTCCCAATCTTTTCGGCATGGTTCTTTTATGAAAAAATACATTCCCGAGAGAAAGGAGGATAATCCACAATAATAGGATTAATAGATCAAATCCAAAATCAAAAAGATTATTCTCAATTACGCAAAATCGTAAAAGGTCTGTAAAAAACGTTATTGGTGAAAAGATTGAAAGAATGAATAGACCGATTGGGGTAAAACTCAGCGGAATAAATATTCCACTAATAAAGATTAGTGGAAACTTAATAACGTTAATAAGCACCATTACATCTGAAGTCATATCTGTTGGAAGAGCCGAAATCAGTAAACCAAACAAGGATCCCAAAAGTACCATCAATATAGTGCCCACTAGGAATATAAAAATTTGAAAAATTGATAGAATTGAGATGCCCAAGATCAATGAAAAAGCTATTGTAATAATCAACGTAATTATTAAGGAATATAAGAAAGAAGCCATCAGTATACCTAATAATATTTGATTAATTGAAACAGGATAGAATAACTGTCTTTCTAAGGTTTTTCCGCGAGTTTCTTGAGGTAACACCACCGGGCTGATTGCTGTTGAGGTGAAAAAGGCAGTCATAGCTACGATCCCAATAAAAATTTGAACAGGAGAGAGCTCTCTCCCAATAACCCATGAAAGGGTAATAAAAAACGGGAACAAAAGACCAAAGATAAGTACAGGACCCCGTTTAATATATAAAGAAATATTTTTCTTACATAGAATCCAGGCAGTTAATAAATCGTTCTTTAACATTATTTTTTAATCCTCATTTGTTTTTTTAATTAAATCAATGAAAACATCTTCAAGGGAAGCTTCCTTAATTGTGAGATTGGTTATTTTTATATCGTTTTTTTTCACGAGATCGTACAAGTTAGCAATATCTTCCAATGGATTATCACTTATAAGACGATAATATCCACTCTTTTCTCTTTTAATTTTATGCTGTAATTGTTCTTTGAGTTTTTGATCTTGTTCGTCCGTTATTTCATTTACGATTTGAAATCGAATTGTGGATTTTTGTTTAAAATTTTTTCTGAGCGTATCGGGATCTGCGTCAGTAATAATCTTTCCTTTATTCATTATTAAGACCCTATCACATAGGTTCTGAGCTTCTTGCATATCATGTGTTGTAATTAAAATTGTTTTGTTTTCTTCTTCTTTCATTTGTAAAATCCGTTTTCTCATTATCTTAACTGAAAATGGATCCAAGCCACTCGTTGGTTCATCAAGAATTAAGATTGAAGGTTCATGTAATAATGCTAAACAAAAATTTAAACGTTGTTGTAATCCTTTTGAGAGAGCTTTAGTTTTAGCATGGATTTTATCCAAAAGATCATATTGATCTAGTAGAATTTTAGCGCGAGTTTCAACTTGAGTTTTAGAGAGACCATATATTCTACCAGTAAACATCAAATTTTCCCAGACTGTAAAATCAACAAATGCGTTACTGACTTCTGGTACTATTCCAAATTTAAGTTTACTTCTATTTGGATTCAGGTTTAAAGCTTTGTTAAATATATAAATTTCTGAATTTTCCTTGGATTTAAAAAGTCCAGTTATTAGACGAATTGTGGTCGTTTTTCCCGCTCCATTGGGTCCTAAAATCCCAACAATTTCTCCTTTAAAAATCTTAAAAGAAATATCATCAACGGCTACCAAATCACCGTATTGTTTTGTTAAATGAGTCGCGTATATGGCAACATCGGTTTCACTCATTGTAATTCACTCCTTTTTTAATAATTTTTTAATAATTTAATTATATTTTATTTAATCAAACATTTGTATTCCTAAGAATACTAAATCTTCAAGAGCTTTTATTCCTCTTCTTTCATTAGTTTCCAAATAGAGCGCCGAATTTTCCGTGAGTTCATGTTGCCCTTCACTTGAGGTGAAAATTGCTGAACCTTTAATTATATAAAAAAGTACGGCATATGATTCTGGATGGGGCTCAATTTCCTCGCCTTTCTTCATTTGAATTAGTAAAACGTTTTGATGTTCTCTATTTAAAATCCTAAGCTTTGTTATATCGTTTTTTTGTTTTTGAAGTTCCGCTATTAAATTTTTAAATTCTTTCATCTTTATCTTTTACCCCTGTTTTTTCTAATCTAAAGCATCTTTTCCATGACATTTGATGATTTGTTCTTCTGAACATCCTTCTTTGAATGAATCGCGAATTTCTGGTTTATCACATTCACATTCCTTTTCATGGTTTTTTTCTGCATCTTTACACATTTTATGATCACTAAATTTATATTATTTCAATATTTAATTATACTATATTTTTTAAAGTATTTAAACTTCCAAGTGTGAAGTATTGAAGTAACTTCCCATTTGTAAAGTATTGAGGAAAGAAACGAAAAATGTCAGATAGGGAAAATGAGGAAAAAGATTTTTTAAAGTGGCATTGCTCAGAACATGAAGATATAAGTAAATGTATGGAAGAGTGTTATGTTAAAGAGATTTTATCAATGTTCGGCAAAAAATATATAATGCCCATTTTGAGACAATTGTCAATACATAAAAAACTTAGATTTAACGAGATTGAGGCGAAAATAGGAGGATCTCCAAAAACAATCACATCAAGATTAAGAGAATTAGAAAAACATGGTTTAATTGACCGGGAGGTTTTTAATGAGGTCCCCATAAGAGTGGAGTATTCTCTAAATAAAAATAGTGAAGGCTTAGAAGACATTTTTGAGCGTATTGCAATTTGGGCAAAGAATCTTAAAACTCTTGATAAATGAAGAAATCTTCCAAACTTTTTCCTGAGGCCATCATAATGCCTCTAAATTAGAAATTAAGAAGAAAATTCCATAGCTTCGGGATTCTCTTCAATGCTATATAATATAGGATTTAAAAAAATATTGGTATCAATATATATTCGTTCCATAGCTTATTTACTCCTATATTGCTGATCAAGAACTTCCTTATAATCAATAGGTTCTTTTAGTTTTTTTGGAGTTTTGATAAAATTTTTTAGAAAGTCCTCTCCGTTTTTAGCGGGCCGGATTGTAATCTTATTTTCATGGATTTCAAATATTATCTCACTCCCCGGTTTAAGGTTAAGCATATCTCTAATATCCTTAGGGATGACAA
>CAZZIC010000008.1:0-2550 GCA_964653985.1 uncultured archaeon
AGAATCTTTATCCTAACAGATCAGAAGCAATTAGAGTTGCCATACGGGATTTATTGAAAGCGGAGCTTAGAACTCTTCTTCGGTCTGAAGTTAAAGAATAACTCAAATTTCTTTTTTATTTTCTTATTTTCTAAAATAAGTACCATTGAGCCCTACAATTAATTATTTTTTTATAGTTTGCTTTGATTGTTTAAGTAATGAACTATTCACATTCAGATTTTGATTATATAGATTCTCATGTTCATTTCTTTCCAAATAAAATGTTTAACGCAGTTTGGAACTTTTTTGAAATCCCTGATCATAATGGTAATCCGAGAGGATGGCCAATTAAATATAAATATAAAGTCGAAGCTTTAGTCAATATTTTGAAATCGAAAAACGTTCATTATTTTACCTCATATAACTATGCTCATAAAAAAGAAATAGCAGAGTCTTTGAATGAATGGAATTACTCCTTTAGTAAAAATTATCACGATGTTGTTCCCTTTGGCACTTTATGGCCATGGGATGAGAATGTGGTAGAATATATTCAAAAATCATTTGAGCAATATAATTTTAAAGGTATAAAAATCCAACCTCTAGTACAAGAATTTCATGTTTTTGATGAAAAATTAGATAAGATTTACAAGCTGATAATAGATAAAGGCAAGTGGCTTACTGTTCATATAGGAACTGCTCCATATCGTAATAAATATGTTGGATTTCATAATTTCATCAAATTAATTGAAAAGTATCCTAATATGAAAATAATTGTACCTCATATGGGAGCATTTGAATATCAGAAATTTTTAATTCTCTTAGATAAGTATGAAAATTTATATTTAGACACAACCATGATTTTCATTCCAAATAATATCTTTCCCGAACGGAAAAGCAAACAACCGAGCGATGAGGAGCTTCTTTCATATCAAGATAGAATTCTTTTCGGGACTGATTTTCCAAATATTCCTTATGTTTATGAGAAATCAACCGAAGGACTCCTTAAAAAAGACTTCCCGAAAGGATTTTATAAAAAGATATTCTTTAATAATGCAAAAAAAATATTTGACCTTTAGCCCTCAAAGTGAGGGAGTTTATAACATTATTAAACTTAAAGCCATTATAAACATACCCAACACTAATCCTATAATAGATAGATTTTCGTTTCCATGACAATGTGCTACGGGAAGCAATTCATCAACAGAAACATAAACCATAATTCCCCCAACCATAGCTAGAAGGGCTGCCAATAGAAATTCATTTATGAACGGAAGAAAAATTATCCCAAAAACTAAAGCTCCCAGAGGTTCACTCATCCCACTTAAAAATGACCAAAGAAATCCTTGTTTTTTATCATCTTTAGCGATACAAGTTGGTACGGATACGGCAATTCCTTCAGGAATGTTGTGAATTGCGATCGCAATAGCCAAAATTACACCAATCTCTATATTTTCTAACGTTCCCACCATCATGACTATACCCTCGGGTAAATTATGAATAAAAACCCCAATGAACACTAAATATGAAGCCTTTTGGATTTTTTCATCGATGGTGCACTCTTCTTTAAGATATTTTTCTTCAAAATGGTATTTATGAGAGATTGAGATATCGATTATAAACATAATCAGTAATCCTAAAAGAAAAAATAATGTGCCAATAAAAATTCCAAAGGTATTAATCCCTTCTTGGAGTAACTCTGTAAAGGATATATAGATCATTACCCCCGCTGAAAATCCCATTAGGAGCGAAAGAAATTTGGGTCCTGGCTCCTTTATGAAAAATGCTATTAATCCTCCAACGGAGGTGGATAAACCAGCAATTAAACTTAGTAGAACAGCAAACCAAAATGGATCCAACATATTCACATAACATTTTCCCAATTTATTTAATATTTCGTTTATAGCTTATTTTTTGATTGAGTTTGACTCCAAAAGAATTTTAATTATCAAATAAACTCTAAATTGATGAATGAAGTTACAGATGAGGATAAATTATTTTATTTTGAAAAGAATTTTTTCACATTAGACGGTTTGTGGATGATCGAAACCGAGAAAGAAGTTGGTTGGGAAAATGCATTAAAGATTGACTTAAATGTTTGGAAGAGACTCTTGAGAATCGCAATTAGAAGAATAAAACGATATCTTAATATTGATTCAAATCATTTAACCGATTTAATTGACATCTTAACTTTTCGTTGGTCTGTGGAAGGATGGAATTATAAAGTGATTAAAAACACAAAAAATGAAAGCATTATTCAAGTCAATGAATGCCCTTATGTCTCTATAATGGAAAGAAACCCCGACCGTCATGATAAAATCCCCCTTATTTGTTCTAATATGTGTATTCCTTTTTACGAGGCAGTCCTTAAAGATTTTAATCCTCAAATAAAAATGGAAAGATCGAATCATATTGGTTTGGGGGATAAAATCTGTGATTTTAAATTTACCTATAACCCATCAGAATAATTTCGAAGCTTAATTTTTTTCATATCTTTTCTTTTACGTAAGTCCTACATTAAATTAAACGCAAATACCTTTAGATTTTGATCACCAAAATCTATTTATAGAAAAT
>CAZZIC010000008.1:2650-31556 GCA_964653985.1 uncultured archaeon
AAATTAAACGCAAATACCTTTAGATTTTGATCACCAAAATCTATTTATAGAAAATTCAATCAATAGTATATTAAATCGAAACAGATATAATTCTAAACTCTGGAAATATGACTCTAATTAGGGATCTAAGAGAAGCTGTTATAGACGGGGATTCAGAAAAATCTATTCTAATTGCCGAGAATATAGTGAAGAAAGGACTTAATATTAATGATGCGATTGTAGATGGTTTAAATTCTGGTATGAAAAAAGTTAGTGAACTTTATCGTGAAAAAGAATACTTTCTACCTGAGATTATTGTTGCTGCAGATTCTCTTTATGCTGCACTTGATGTGTTTAAACCCCATATGAATAAGAAAGAGACTCAATCCAAGATTAATGTTGTTATTGGAGTTGTTAGAGGGGATATCCATGATATCGGGAAAAATTTAACGAAATTATTTTTAGAAGTTTCGGGATATAATGTAATTGATTGTGGCCGGAATGTTAAAAATGAGGAGTTCATTAATGCTATAAAAGAAAATGATGCGAATATATTAGCATTGTCAACTTTAATGAGCCCAACCTTGGAAAGTATTACTGACCTTGTAAAGGAGTTAAAGAAAAAGAATTTATTAAATAGAGTAAAAATCTTAATAGGAGGCGCCGCAACAAGTGAAGAGTTTGCCCAAAAATTAGGAGTAAAATACTGTGAAAATAGTATGGACGCTTTACAATATATCGATAGAATGAGACATCAAGGAGAGATCTAAATGGAAAGTATCATGGAGAAATTAAAGACTGATTTCTTTAAAGGCGTATTAGCACAACCTAATTCCAGCATACCCGCTTTCCCAATAATTCTTGGGTATTCTATTTGGGCATATTCGAATCATACGGGGATTCCAGCATATAAAATAATGAAAGATGGGAAAAAACATGGAGAAGCACAGCTTTATGTAGCTAAAAAATATGAATTACCCTTTGTCGTTTCCTTTACAGATTTAAATATAATCGGAGAGGCTCTCGGCGCAGAGCTTACCTACATGGATGAGGTTATTCCAATACATGAAAAACCCGCTATTCAAAGAAAGGATGAAATAGAATCTTTAACTCCAGCCGAACCTAAAAAAGACGGTAGAATGCCCAAAATTTTAGAAACAGCAAAAGTGTTTATGGATAAGTTTAAATCCCCAAATCATTTATTAATGGCAGGGTGTGAGGGACCTATTACTGCCGCGGGATCGATTTGGGGTATGGAAAATCTTATGAGAAATATGATTAATGACCCAAAAAGTGTACATCATATTTTAGAGATCGCCTCGGATTCTATAATCGACTTTTTGAATGCTCAATTATCAGTCGGTCTAGAATTTGTTACATTAGCCGATCCTTCTACTTCATTAACTTGCATCTCTCCAGAATTCTTTAATGAGTTTGCAGTTCCATATTATAAAAAAATAGTTAAAAATGTAAACTCTCCTATATTTATGGTTCACATTTGTGGTGAGTCTTTGAATATAATTAAAGATCTCATTAAAATCCCTAAAATTATGATTATAAGCGTGGATGAAATAAATATGAGCAAAGCCAAGGAAGTTATAGGAAAGAAGTTCGTAATTTTAATGGGAAATGTCTCAACACATGTAATGCGATATGGTACTCCTCTTCAAGTGGAGCAAGAAGTAAAAAGGGTTATTAAGGAAGCGGGTGAGGGGGGAAAATTATTGATAAGTTCTGCATGCGATCTTTCTCCGGGGACTCCTCCAGAAAATATCTATGCCCTTATTAATTCGGCTAAGAAATATGGGAAATTCCCTCTCAGTCTATAGTATTTTTCATAACTATCTGGGAAACTTTATATAATCAATCAATTGTGTATGTTATGAAAGAAATCGATGTTTGAACGAAGTTCTTTTATAATCTGTTTTCTCTCCTCTTCAGTAATTCCATACAAGTCAAAAACTATGTTATTATAGTTTTTTATTAAGGAACAGGTTTGATCCGTTAAAATATCATTATTCTTATCTAAACTTGAGAGAATCTTATCAATGATTCGAGCAATTTCTTCTTTTGTTGTTTGACTAGTCTTAATAAATGGGAGGTGTCTAATCATGTATTGATTTAGATTAATGGTTGTGTCATTCTGATTGTTGATACCATATAAACAATAATACTGAATCAACATAGAATTAATAACTCCGCATAAATACTTTAATTCTGTTTTACTATTATTTAAAAGAGAATAAATCGAGGAAGTAAAGCTAACATTTTCTTCCGTATAAGTTGCTTGAGGAAAAATACTGTTATGTTTAATTAAGAGTTTAGGTTTTAGATAATATTCATAATTTTCTCCTTTCAATATATTTTTATCAATTTGGTCAATATTAAAAGAAGGACCGTGTTTTTGGATAAAGAAATAATTAAAATCTGATCTAGCCTTAATAAAGTAGCACGATCCATTCGAGTTTTTGGCAAGTTCTTCTTTAATTTTCTTCAATCCCTCTGCTTCCTCTCCTCTAATCAATTTTGGGAATCTTTTTGAATTTAAATAATTAAGATCAGATATTTCCTCTATTTTATTAATAATTCTAATGCTTTTCTGATCCATTTTTATTCGAATTCTGTTTAAATTAATAGTTTTAGAACTGCAGAATGGACAGATCTCTTTGAAGGTATACACATAAAATCTCTTAACTTTACTAACTTTTTGGCAATTATTATTAATACATGCTCTTAAATCATCAAATTTTTGTTCTTTATAGGTTACTTTTTTCTTATCGGGATATGCATAGACCTGTAAATGTATTTTTTCCAATTTTTTTGGTTCATAGAAAAGGATTTGAACTTCATTTGTTGCATTTTTGAATAAATTGGAACCTAAATCATAAATTTCAAGGAGATTACTTTTTTCTAAAAATTTATTTCTAAACGATAGATAACTCTGTCGAGCAAGGAAACTTTTTGGAACAAGATAAGTTATAATTCCTTCCGTCCAGTTTAATGATTTTATTAAATAAGAGCAATAGATATCTCTATAAAAGATTTTTTCCTCTTTCAAGATTTCTTTTTCTTTTTGGTCTAAAATATTTCCATAAGGAGGGTTGCCAATAATAATATCATACTCTTGGTTATGACTCTCTATTATACTATTCTTTTGAAGAATATTTTCCATCAACCTTTCGATTACTCTTTGGTTATCATGAGGATTTATTCCATTTTCTAAACTCCAAGCTAATAATTTGAGAATACTTAATTTTACAAAATATTCATTTAAATCAAATCCATAGACATTACTAAAAATCGAATAAATAATTTGCTCCGATTCACTTTTTGAGAGTTTTTGTATAATTTTGTATACAACCTTTACGTAAGTTAAAAGGAATATACCCGATCCACACGTAGGATCACAAACTTTTATTTTTGAAACTAAATTAAGGAGTTTTAAACTTTTTCTTTCTGAATTAATGAGATTCTTAATTGAATGGAAATCTTGTATAGAATTTATAATTGAAGGGTCTTTTTTATTGAGATATAAAAAAATAGTTCTTTTGACGATAAACTGGGCTATTTCAGGATTGGTAAAAAAGATTCCACTTTTCTTTCGATTTGGATGTAATCTCAAAAAATTATCCTCTAAATTCCGAACAAAAGATAAAGATATTTCCTTATTCAATTTTTTATGACTAAATTTAAAATTGCCAATTAGTGAATCGATCGTTTCTTTTACAGCTTTGAAATCATTAAATTGGTTCATGGGATTAAAAAATGAAAATTTACCATTATTAAAACATAACTTTTAGTCCATTTAAAACTAAAATATTAACTATTATAGTTTTTAATTCATGAGCTCTTACAAATTATTCGATATTTTCTTTAAGTTTTTATACCTCTAATTATTTTTATATATAGAGAAGATGAGTAAACAAGAGAAAGATGAAATGGAGGACTACCATGGGGTAGCCCCAATCAAAACGATTATAAAAAAGATGAAAAAGGAATATGATAGAGATCCAAAAGATTGGAGCATACTAAGTTCAAGAGATGATAACGGAAATACAGACACCATAATCAATAAAAAACCCAATTCTTATTGGTTAAAATCTAAAAAATTAAGTCCATATTCAGCACTCTCAATGGGTTCAATTGTAAGAGACATTAATAAGGATATCGATGAAGAGACCGGGAAAAAACTTGATAGGGATGATATGCTTAGGTTGTTTGGTATGGTTGTCCCCGTAAAAAAAGATAGGAATATAGTGGCATCAGGGATTGAAAATTATTCTCAAAAAAAGGGAAATCATCTAAAAAAGATAATTAAAGAAAAACAACCAAACTTAGCTTATCAGATGGCTCGAAAATTGGATGAGGAGTTTACACGAAAATATCCAGAGCGAAAAGATATGTACATATAAGCTTTTTTTCTTGGGACGCTCAGCCAACCAGCATCAACCGCGCAGCGGTATCAGATTTTTGGTATTTTTTTTCCTTATTTTAACTTAACTTTAAAGGAATCATACCATATACATTGTTGTAATAGGCTAATTCCTTTTCAATATTTTTAATCTTAATGGGTTTTTAATATTTTTCTATACGATCCATCACGAGTAATCTTCTTGATGTAGGATTCAAAGGGTTTTACTGATAATCCATATCTCTGACAAATGATATCATCTGCCTTTCTTCCAATCCCTAAGTCGGCGTTTCCATCTAAATGAATTATTCCGTATATGTAGGATTTGAACAAGCCCCTTGATATATATGCCTCTGCGTTGGGGTATCTAATATTTTTAACTTCATCATTAAAGGTTGTGAGAGTTTTGTTAAAAAATAGATTTTTAATTATTCTTTATACTTGACGACAGCAATAAATTTAGAAATAGGCTCTTCTCTTATAGAAATTGAACTTAATCTTTCATATGCTGCCATGTATGAGATGTCTTTCTTTGGATCTGTTTTATGATCCTTCAGATAATAGGTCGAAAATTTTTGTATCTGTCATAATATTATACAATTTTATAGTTTAAGTTTTAATAATTCGGAAAAAGGAACTAAGCCTCATGTACTTAATTAAGTACTTTTAGTTTCAATAATAAAATATCCTTATAAAAAAAAACAAGAAAATTGTGTTGAGGATTGACCCACAAAATGTTTGATTTCTTAATTGTTATAATTCAGACAATTTAAATTAAAAGGAAACAAGCCAAGAAGAAAATTAAAATAGCTCCAATTATTTGTCCTACAGAACCCCCTAGTTTCTCACCGAGTCTTAATCCTAAAAATCCCCCTCCGTGTACCGAAATATAGGTAAAAATGAACGTAAAAAAGATCAATAGCATTATATTTTTTTGAATTACCCCACAAGCGATTCCTACAGAGATTACGTCAAAACTAGTGGAAATTATTAGTAAAAGTAGAATTTTTAAATTGAATTCTAACCCCTTTGGGGAGGTCGATTCCCTTCCCTTATACCTAAAGGAATCCCAAAACATGTAAATAGCTAAGGAGCACAGAAGGAAAAAACCAATCCATTTAGAAAAGCCCAATACAATAGTAGAAATTAACTTCCCAACAGTCCATCCGAAAATTAGAAACAGGATTTGACCTAAAGCACAATAGATTCCAATTAGATTCATGTTCTTCCATAAGGACTCCTTTTGTTCTATTAACCCAAAGCTTGTTGAGATCGTAAACGAATCAATGACTAAAACCAATCCAAAAAGAACCGCTTCGATGATTTGCATACTTAACATATATAATGATTAATTTTACTTAAAATTTTTCCCTCTATACATAGTACCTTAGATATTATAGAAAATAAAAAATCATACTGCAAATCACGTTTTCTTTTTCAGTTTCTTCCAGTTTTTGTCCATTTCCAGATAAAAAGCTTCCTTTCTCAATTGTTAAGGGAACTAAAAAAACTGTGTTTTATATCCAAAATCAGTTAATTAAACTTTTTGTTTTAAGGTATCAGCATTCTCTCTACTTCTAATTATTGGTAAATCACTTGCATACTCATCAGTATTTGTATTTAATTCCTTAATGAGAGTGATTATTTTTTCTGAGCCCGATTTCCCTTCAAGTGAGTTTGCAAAGTTCTTCAGTTTGTTAACATTAAAATCTTCCACATAAAAGGAAAGTCCTTTTTCTAACTCTTCGAATAAGAATTGATATGCTAAATCCGCACTTTTTTCACTTGTTCGAAGAGGATCATCCATTTCAAAAGTATATGAGATCTCAGTCCATCTCTCACCATTTTCATCAGCAGGCATCATCCCATAGATGTAATCCTCCGTATAAATCCAGATTGGAGCAATTGCTTTATTAAAAGACGAGTCAACTAACGTTTTAAATTCTTCACTCATAGTTTTTACATCTTTATCTTTAATTAAGTTTGCAAATAATATATATTGATTAAAGAAAAAAAAACTTTTCAAAATGAAAAGAAAATCTTGATCCAAATTTCTAAATAAAGATTTTTAATCAATTAAGAGTAAAATATTAATTATGCGTAGTCTAAATTTTGAGAAAATTATTTCTGAAATTCAAACTTGGATTAAGGATTATGTAGAAAATTCACATTCAAATGGGGTTATAGTTGGTATAAGCGGTGGTATAGATAGTGCAGTGACATCAGCCCTTTGTTTAAATGCCCTTGGTAAAGATCGAGTATTAGGTCTTTCCTTACCTTGTAGGTCATTACAAGAAGATATTAAAGATGCTAATATGCTTGCGAAAGAAATTGGCTTAAAATTGATTGAATTTGACTTAACAGAAGTTTATGAAAAATTTCTAAAAACTATGAATTCCCGAATTGATGGAAATAAAGTTGCTGAAGGAAATGTAAAAGCTCGATTAAGAATGGTTGCGTGGTATTATGTAGGACAATCTAAATGGAATAGATTAGTAGCGGGAGCGAGTAATAGGACGGAGATCGCAATAGGCTACTTCACAAAATACGGTGATGGAGCCACAGATTTCAAACCTTTAGGGGATCTCTATAAATGTGAAGTTAACGAGATTGCTAAAACATTGAAAATTCCTAAAAAGATAATTGAAAAGCCTCCTTCAGCGGGTTTATGGGAAGGCCAAACTGATGAGAGAGAAATTGGTCTCTCATATGACTTGTTAGATGAAATAATTTATCATATTGATTATAATTTGAGTTTGAATAAATTTGAAGAGGAAGATGTAAAGAAGGTAAAAAAAATGATGAGATCAAGCGAACATAAAAGGAAAAGACCGCCTGTATTTAAAGTAAGGAATAAATGATTGTGAAAATTATTGTTTATGGAGAGGGATAAGAATAGTTATATTTGTCCCTTTTGAAGGATCATTTTCCAATTTATTCCGAATTAGTATTTTTGCCCCATATGAATCTAAAATTCTTTTTATGAGAATAAAACCCAAACCAAATCTTTTTTTAGACTGTATTTCACCATTAATATATCGTATGATACTTTTCTTTAAATCTTCATGGATTCCTGGTCCGTTGTCCAATATTTGTAGTTTAACAAATCTCTTATCATCCTTAATCACAAAAGAGATAATAATATCGATTTTGATAGCTTCTCTTTTGTTGTATTCCACAGAATTTCTTAATATATTCACGAAAATATCCTTTAAACCTTTGTTCGCATAAACAAAAATCGACTCTTTTACACCTTGTATTTCTATACTGACATTTTTATTCTTATAAATATTCTTAACAAAATCAATTGATAAATCGACAAACTTATTTAGATTGACAGCTTCGAGAATTGGCTCTTTTTTATCTAAATCTGTTAAGCTTTGGACATTTGAAATTAGTAATCTTCCTCTGATAATCTGATTCTTGGCTAGCCTCAGTACATTGTCCAACTTATTTAACTTATTTGTTTGAGTAAATAATTGTGATAATTCGATTGATGAGAGAAGACTTTGAAAAATATTGTTAAGATCGTGATGAAATAAATCTTCATAAAAATTTAGATGATTGAAGGCTTTTCGATATTTGAGTTCACTCTTTTTTAAATTCTCTTCAATTTTTGATTTTTCCGTTATATCCCTCCCTATTTCTATTGCACCAATTATCTCATCATCTTTATTCCATATGGGATATGATATGAGATCCCAGATTCTGTTATCTTTAGATTTTCGAATAATCTTTTCCTTTTTTCCTGACTTTAGAGTTTTCTGGACTGGACATCCTTCACAAGCTTTATTTTGCATCTCCCAAAACTCATAACAATGTTTTCCAATCATATCAGAAGGCTCTAAGTTTACGGATTTTGCAGATGCTTGATTAGCCCATAAAATCTTTTGATTAGTATCATAGATTGCAACTAATTCTTGAATAGCATTCAAAATCTTAATTTCTGAAGGATCTAAAATCTCGTCAAATATTTTCTTATTATTCAAACGAACCATTCATTAGATTGATTATTTTTAGATGTTACTTAAGAAGAGAAAATCCCTATTTAAATATTCTATTAAAAATAAAAATATAGATTACTAGATTAAATATCGTATATATCAACCGTAAAGAAGAGGAAATTTTCTTGCTTAGAATTATTTATTGATTTTTATTTACAAGCCGAAATGATCTCAATTATTTTCATAAAAACCCTATATATCAATGAATTTATAGACTCGAAACGATTCTTCTAATTTTTGTAATCCGAGATGTAATCGAGTCCAACCTTTCTTTTAATTCTTCATTTTCTTGTTTGTATTCCTCGTCGCTCAAGTTTCCATTTCTATATCGTTCTTCTAGACCTTTAAAATTCTTTTCTAAAGAATATCGTTTTCCTTCCAAAGCAATCAATTCTTGATACAAAGAGTCCTTATCTTTTGGAAGCTCTTCTTCTTTCCCTGAGCTGTCTTTTTTTTCAGTTCTCTGATTACCCCCTTTTTTCTGCTGTGTTCTCTCAGGTTGAATACTAATCTCGTGAGCTTTTTGTTTTTCTTTCTTTTTTACTTTTTCTTTAGCTTGCTTGTCGTTCCCGAAAGGTGAAAAAACACTTAGAAGTTCGTTTTCTACATTTTCTTCTTGTTCTTTTTCTTCAATCTTAACCTGTGCTATTTTCGGAATTTCTGAGACAAATGGATTTTTCTCTTGTTTAGCTTTTTCTTCATATGTTGGTTCTTCTATCGCAACTGGAGTAATTCTAGGTCTTCTCTTTTTTTCTTTCTGTTTTGGAGAGCTTTTTTTCTGGGTTTCATTTCTTGGAGGGACATTCTTTTTTACTTGAGATTCAGGAGGGGATGGCGGTTTAGAGATCTCTTTCTCCTTCTTCTTGCTTGAAGGTAGGCTTGGAACTTTTGGCCGATCAAGACTTTTATCTGGTTTTTTTGGAGGACTTGATATTTCTTCTGCTTTTTTAGGCTTTTTTTCTCCTACTTCTGGAGTCGGTGTAGGGGGAATATTAGGTTCCTCATCTATCTCATCTATCTGAGGAATTTTTTCTTCTTTCTCTTCTAAAACTTCCTTTTCTATTGTCTCTACCTGTTCGCTTTGTTCATCTATACCTTCTTTTAATTGTTGTTCAATAGTTTCCGCTTTCTCTTTGGTTTGTTCTTTTTCCTTTTCTTTAGCTTTATGAGAAGAAGAAACCTTTACCTTGGGTGGTTCTTTCGATTTTTTAACAGAGGGTATTTTAATTGTAGGTGGAGGTAATTTCGATCCCTTTTTTGGTTTGATTTTTCTAATTAGCTTTTCTGAGTTAACATCATCAAGAGATGTCCCCTTTTCTTTGAGCTCTTCCCGGAGAACTTCTATTCTCTCCCTTAAAGTATTAATTTCTCCCTTAAACTGTTCAGAGACTTGATTCACGATTTGATTTATATCTAATCCAGAAACCTTTTTTTCTTCTGCCTTCTCTAAAACCTCTTTTGGTAATTCTTCTTTTTCATCAGGGACTTCTTCCCTTGGTTTTTCTATTTCTAAGCTTTCAATTAGACCTACAATTTGTAAGAATTTCTCTATATTATTAGGTACCTCTTTAAGTTCTTTAAACCATAATTCTAAAGTGTCCCAATCTTTTAATTGGTCTATTACCGTATTGATTAACTGGTTATATTCAGAAAAAGCATCTAGTAATTTAATGTCCTTAAATAAAGTAATTAATTCATCTCTTGCTTTTATTTCCTCATCTGGTGTTGGTTCTTCTTTCGTAAGATGAATATAAATATCATTTATATCCTCAGTAATGGTGTTAATCTTTTCCTCTTTACTCATAAGATATCACTAATCGTTTATTTTAGCAGAGATAAATTGATCTTCTATAGTAAAAATTTAATTATATAAAATTTATTTTTATCCATTCTTAACTTTAATGGTTATGCAATTTCTTGTTTTATAGAAGAAAAAGAGAATTAATTAATCTATTGGTTTAGAATAATTAAATATTTCAAAAAGGAGTCTAAGAATTAGATTTATCTCAATACTGATATAAAAGATTTTAATGAGTTAAGAAAAGCTATAATATAAAAGTTAGACTCTTCGCCCTCTGTGTCCTCCCTTCCTACGAGAATGATCGTGAGGTTTAGGAGTTACTTCTTCAATTCTTCCAACTTTTAACCCACTTCTCGCTAAAGCACGGATACATGCTTGGGCTCCCGGTCCTGGCGTCTGTGATAGGCGTCCGCCCGGAGCTCTTACCTTTATATGAACACCGTTAATTCCTTTATCTTTTAACACATCTGCGATTCTGAACCCACATTGCATTGCTGCATATGGATTTGATTCATCTCTGTCTGCTTTTACCACCATGCCTCCACTACATTTAGCGAAGGTTTCAGCCCCACTTAAATCAGTAGCGGTTACGAGAGTATTATTATAGCTTGATAGTATGTGAACAATAGCCCAACGATCTTTATTATCTGCCATGATTTGAAAAACCTATTCTATACAAGTTCAAACTTCAATATAAACTTATAATATTAAATATGGCAAAATTTATGAATCTTATGTTTTAATCAAAAAATAGTAGTAAGAAAAGAAATCTTAAAAATTATATATTGAATACAAAACATGCATTATTTACGTTATACGCTTGATATTTACATGATTCCAATGTACGTCTTCTAACTTTTTTATCTTGATAAAATACTAGGTTTTCTCTGAAATACCTCTTTTCAAAATCTTTCAACGCTAACGCCAAATTTAACAAATTTTGTTGAAAATTAACGAGTGAAGAATATTCAAAAAACCTTAAGAACGGTGTTAATTTTTTTTTTGTTAAAACTCTGCTATTTTTATTAGGTAACCATCTATATTGTGCTATTTTTTTATATAATTTAATTCCCATACGGTCCATTTTTGAAGTTAATCTATTTGAGGTCATAAAGACACTAATAGTCTGAGTATTTTGCTTTTCAAAGGAATATTGAATGTCTAACCTAATGTAGTAGTTATTTTTTAAGGTAATTCTGAATCTGTCATAAAATAACCCTATAATGATTGGGATAATTAAGTTTAAGGAAAGTAGAAAAATTAAGATTCCTTGGATCGTAAAATCCACCACAATATGATAAACTTTAATTATTCTCAAATCAATTAACAAGAGTATAAATAAGGATAGAGAAGTTAGTAAGATAAAACTTTTCTCACTTAGATTTCGATTCTTAATCTCCAGATCAAGATTACCAATTTCATTCTTTAGATATTTTATAAGCGTAGGAGTTTGTTTTATTGAGATCATTTTTAAGAAATAAAATATCAAGTAAACACAAAAACTATATGTAATCCAAAAAACAGAGAGCCGTAGTGGCAAATACTGGACATTAACGCCACTAGTATCATTGTATAGAAATTCAAACTCATCAGCAATAAAGATAAAAATCACGAAAAATACAATAAGACCGAATGTATAAAATAGCTTTCTTCGTAATTTTTCAGTATACTCTTCTTCGATAATTCTAATCGATTTTGAGATTTCCTCTTTCGTGTTAAACCTTAATCCTTTATCCTCCAGATTTTTATTCATTTTTCTTGTCTCCAATTTAATAATTCCTTTTTCATTTCTTCAGGAGGTATCCAAAATTTTTCTACTATTTCTTTAAAAATTTTAAGATCGGGATTTTCCTTTATACTTAAATTTAAAATGTGAAATTTTGGAGTTTTTTCATCTATATTAATATACCCCTTATCTTCCAAGTATTCAAAAGCATGTGATAATTTATCTAATCTATCAATATTTAGACAATTTTTTACATCTGTTTTATTAATGACGGGCTCAGATTCTTCTAATTTAGCTAAAGCCATAAGTACTTGCCCTCCCCGTAATGATTCTATATTTGTTAATTTATCGAAAATTCGTGATATACCTCTTAAGATATTATTCAAATCTGTGTAAAATTCGAGCTTTTCTTCTCCTTTTATTTCCAATGTTTGGCTAAAATCATCCAAGTTGTATTTCTTAATAAATTCTTTGATAGATATGCTCATCTATATCTAAAATAGATGAACCAACTAAATAAATTTCTTGTTATATCTTTACTAAAATTTTAACTATTTAATTATACTTGTCATTCCTTACGTTTAATAATACAAGAATCCCGTCTTCTATTACAGGAATCCTGTATTAGATTCCACGAATTCCGATTAAATTACATATAAAGTGTAGATCTTATTTATAAACATCAAAATTGTTTAATTAAACATAATAGATTTCCCACAAATTGGGGAATATATGTTTCTATGAAATTAGTCGAAAATAACATGAATAAAAAACTGATATTTTATTTATATCTCACTTTATTGGTTTTAACCGGTATAGCTCTAATTATAGACCTCAATGTTATTTCAGTTATCCATTCTCGTTCGGGTCAAAATCTTCCTGTGATAACAGAAGAAACCTACGGTTTTCAAGGATTAAGTATATCATATCTTTTAGGATTGTTAATTATTAGCAATTTAATTTTGATGAAAATTGAAGAATACAAACGCCTTAGAAATATTATAGTTCCATTAACGACAATTGTTGCATTTATATTAATATCAGTATTGTTTATTAATCCACAGGTCTTAATTCTATTTCCTTCAGGATTCCCTCCAACACAACTGGAGAATGTCTTGATAGGTGGCTTTTTGATAATTATAATCTCAATTGGTTTTATCGTAAATTCAATACTGATGATCTATCAAGAAGGTAATTTTAGACCCTATCTAATAGCTTTACTATCAATGATTTTAGCAGCTTTCTTAGCGGGTTTTATCCATGAAACAGGACATCTCTTGTTTGGAGTTCTTGGCGGTGGGGTAGTAGAAACATATATTCCCTTACCAACCATCCGTGATGGACAATTTATCCTTGGCTTAGTGATAATTAATGGGGTTCCCACAGCTTTACAACCCTTATTTCTATTAGGAGGAGAGATCTTACAATGGAACACTATAGCTTTCATTTTAATCATATCTTACAAAATCCCTCACTTGAAACAAAATTTATTTCTAAGTTTTCTACTCATGATTTGCTGGCTAGACTTCCCTCTTTATACCATTAATAATTTTTTTGGGCTTCCACATTGGTTCCTGGTTGGAGAAGCAGAGGGAGATATAATTAACTTAGCCTCATTGGTTGCTATAGATTATTGGATATTCATATTATTAGCAATAGGCCAACTCGCAGTTGGATCAATAATCGTTTTCAGAAGAATAAAAAATTCTCTAATCCATCTATTAGAATTAAAAAATAAAGGTGAAAAAAATAAAAATGCAACAACAAGAATATAAAACCTATGAAGAAATTTGTCTGGATAAATTAAGAGAAATAGGAAAATCAACAGCCAAGGAATGGAGTGAAGCATTAAATTATAAAACTGGAAGTTGCTTGGCAAAAGTTATAAGGAGAATTAAAAAACATTATCCAGAAAAAATTATCGTATACGATACATATCCAAAAAGGTATCAGTATAAAGAATAAAAATTTACTCTCTCTGACTCGGAGCTTCTAGCTCAAAGAACCGTGAAATTAAATTAATTAATTGGAAAAAGGCGAGGTAATCGCGAAAGATATAATATCTTCTTCTTCCTTTTTGACCAAATAGGATGGAGAATTTATCTTTTTTCCACCAACCGCAATATGACCGTGAACTACGTACTGTCTAGCTTGATAAATCGTGTTAGCTAGACCTTTTTCAAAAACTAATGTTTGTAATCGTCTTTTTAAGATATCTTCCACGTCAATTTGAAGGATGTCCTCAAATTCTGATTCAGGACCTAAAACACCGAGTCTTTGTAGTTTTTTAATTAATGTCTGCTGAACCTTTTCTGCTCTGGCGGGGGTTAGAGTTCTAGAATATCTAGCGTTTTCCCTCCAATTTCCCAAGGTAGAACGAGTTTTCCAGAACTCCTTTTTATTACGTAATCCATATCTTCCAACAAACTCTAATTCCTCTAATATTCTATCTTTTTGGAAAGGATGCTTTGGTTTCTTAAATTTTTTCTTTAATCTTCGAGGATCTCCCATCTTAGCTTTCCTCCTTTTTCTCAGGTTTCTTTTCTTTTTTAGTCTTTTTTCTTTTCTCTGCTTGTTGCTGTCGAATTCTCTTTCTGACTACTCCAATAACTAATTCTCCTCTTCCTGTACTCTTAGTTTTCTGCCCTCTTACTTTTAATCCCAAGCTATGACGGATTCCCTTATAACTTTTAATCTTCTTCATACGATCAATATCTCTCTTTGTAGATATCTCCAACTGATTTCCAAGTACATGTTTATCTTCTCCCGTTTTAATGTCCTTATTTCGATTGTACATCCAATTGGGAATTCCATTATCTTGAGGATTCATAATAACATCTTCAAGTTCTTCTAATTGCTTTTCAGATAATGCTCCCATTCTCATAGATGGATCTATTGATGTTTGTCTAACAACAGCTTGGGCAAACCTTTTACCGATTCCTTTTACTTGTGTTAATCCATACTCTACCCGAGCATTACCATCTACTCTTGTGCGAAGGCTTCTAAAGAAAATCTGTTCTTTAAAACTTTTTGGTCTAATAGGTGAACTCAATTGTATTCACTATCCAACTTTTATAAATTATTTTATCAACTAGCAAAAATGAAGATTTTAATATTAATTTTATGGTTTATTGGTATCCTAGGAGTTTATAGTTAAATTGAATGCTTTTTATTCTGATTTAGAATTAAGGTATTCTCTGATTAATAATGAGGATATCTTTTATTCTCCTCAACTTTTTTTGAAATATGTTTTTTACATCCTTTTCTCTTAAATCCCGCAATTTTTACTAACAAGGGTAACCCAGGTTTAACTTCCTTTAGCTCCTTTGATTCTATTAGATCATTTGAAAGTAATTTTTCATATAATTTCTTACCTTTTGCAGTCCTAATTAATACTGCATTCCAACCCGATGGAGCACCAATAGATCCAATTGATATATCCGCGGATTCAGAGGTCAGATCATAGCAAACTTCGCAATCCTCTCTGGCTAAATCACTGATCTCTTTTATTGGAATAGTTAATTCCTCTCCATTTTTGGTGTAGATGAAAAATTTTCCCTTATTGATATCTGTCTTTTTTACGTGCTCAACTGGGACATCAAGACGCTCACAAATTTTAAGGAAACCCTTCTCATAGGGGAATGACTCCATGCAAAAAATTCCAAGCCGATATTTAATATTATTGAGTGAAGGAAAACCGATATTATAGATACTTGACTTTAAAAGTGCTTGCATCATGCACGGAACTCCAACAATTGCCGTAGATTTTTCTGAGCTATTAAACTGATTTAGAACTTTGAGATTCGGATTGTTTACGTATTTAGTCCCAGCACACGAAAGTACATCTTCTTTACTTTTAATTAACATCGGTTCTGGTTTCCACGGATCATCGCTCATTGTTGCTCCAATAGCCGAATCAATGATCTTATTTTCTAGAAGATAATATAAGATTGTACTGGTAATCCCACCATCTTGACAAACATTCTTAATATCTTCAATTTTAGTACGGGCACAATGTGCTTCCAGAAAGGGTCCTACATTTGAATAGTCTTTGATTTTCTCTTCTGAATCTTGATACATGTTTAAAATTCTAACTGGTAAAAATGATCTGGGGCATACATGATAACAAAGCCCACATTTTATACATTTATCATCATCTATTTTTCCAAATCCATTTTCTATATGAATGCAGTCCACGGGACAAATAGCTTCACAAAGTCCGCATCCAGAACAAATTTGCGCTTTAAAAATGACCTTAACGGGTTCATATATCGGTTTTATGACTTCGGGGTCCCTTTTTAATACTTTAATTGATAAATCTTTAAAGTTATTAGTTTTGGATTCGTCTTCATTTATTACTTCTTCATATTCCTCATTTACGGAAATAAAATTCTCATTTTCCAATAGGTTTATTAAACTGAGAGTTTTTTTTAAATCCATTGAAGTTTCTTTTGAGAAATCTTTAAGATCTTCAATCTTATTTATTTCTTTTTTACCTAAAAAAGATAATAGTGAAAATTTTAATTTTTCCTCATCAACCATCTGAAATAAAATCTTCCGATACTGCTCTTCATTATAGATTCCTTGTTCTAATATCTCTTTCTTAGCATCTAAAAATGCTCTAACCTTATATGAATCTAAGGAATTAGTTAGATTTTTTATTAAATCCCATGTGATTTTTCCTTCAATACTCATAATAAAACTATTTAATTAATTTTTTTTAAAATCTTTAAAAACTTTACCGAAAACTCATGCTTTGAGTTAGATCCCCTTCCAACTAGTATTTTTTTGAAAGGCTCATCCTATTTCGGTTTTTTTCTTTGGCAGAGGAGGTAAATTATGTACTTTCTGAGTAATATCTTTTACGGCATTCATGAACTTTTCTACTTCTGCTGCAGAACAAAAGTATTGTTGTAATCTCTCTTTAGATATTCCTGAGTGTTCTAGAATATCTCGTAACTGTTCTACATGTTCATATGTATTCATGTTTCCTTGTCCAAATTCACATTCACCTTCTTTTCAAGAAATAATTGCCACGCCGTCAGCACCATTGAGAAAACACTTCATTATTAAGTGAATGCCTATTCTACCTGTACATCGAACTCTTACTATATGAAAATCTGTACTATAAGACTTTCTTGTGGTTCCTGTTAAATCTGCGACTGAATATCCTCATTTTTCACATCCAAAAGCAATAATCCTTCTTTTTACTTCAGTTTGTTGGCTCATTTTATTTATCACCTAATCGATTTATTTTTCTGTTATCTCTTCAGTCTTTTGACTACTAAATAACTCCACGTTGCCTAATCCTTTTATCTCTTCAATAAATTGCTTTTCTCTGTAATATTTAAGATCTAAAGCACGTGCCGGACAAGAAGTCACACATACCCCGCATCCTTTACATTTTAAGTCATCGACATGAGCGATATTATCTTCGCCCACCTCTATTGCTTCATAATAGCAAACTTTCTCGCATCTATGACATCCCATACAGAGATTTTCATCAACTTCGACAATTATGAGTTCTTGACTTATTGTATCATTTGATAAAAGAGTAGACGCTTTACTTGCGGCAGCTAATGCCGTTGATACTGAATATGGAATATTCTTAGGTCCTGCTGCACATCCACAAATGTAAATCCCCATATTTTTCGTTTCTTGAGGTTTTAAACAGCCGTGAATCTCATCTAGGAATCCACTTGGACCCTTTCCTAATCCCATTGTTTCAATAACTTCCGAAGTTCCTTTTGATGGGATTATTCCTGTAGATAAGACCACTAAATCAAAATTTTTTGAACTAACTTCATTTAGCATTGCATTATCGTAGAATAATTTCATTGTTCCATCTTTGTTTAGCTTGATATCTCCCGGTTTTCCCTTTACAAATGATATGTTTGCTTCACGAATCTTTCTGAAATATTCTTCATTGCCTTTATCTGTAGTCCTAATATCAATGTAAAATATTACAATCTCCATATCTGGATATTCTTGTTTTAACAGTTGAGCATTTTTTAAAGCAACATTACAGCATACCCCAGAACAATATTCATTGGCTCTTAATGATCGTGAACCAACACATTGTATCATTGCGATTTTCTTAGGTCTTTCACCATCCGAAATTCGATATACATGTCCATCTGTCGGTCCAATAGGACTCAACATCCGCTCTAATTCGATTTGGGTTATTACATCGGGATAAATTCCATATTTATATTCATTAGTTTCCATGATTGGATATTCATCCCAACCCGTTGCTACAATAACTGAGCCAACTTTGATATCTATATATTCTGGTTCTTGTTCAAAGTCAATAGCTTCTGCTGGACAGTTTCTCTGACAATTTTTACATTCTATGCAAACATCTCTATCAATGACTGCTAATTTAGGAACCGCTTGTGGAAATGGTATATATACAGCTCCACGTTCTCCTATTCCTCGATCGAATTCATTTGGCATTTTAATGGGACATTTTGTGGTACAAAGTCCGCATCCAGTGCATATTGATTCATTTACATATCGAGGTTTCTTTTTAATTCTCACATCATAATCTCCTGTAATTCCACTGAAGTCTACTACTTCACTATATGTGAGTAATGTGATATTGGGATGTTTTGATGCATTAACCATGATCGGGGCTAAAACTCAAATACCGCAATCATCCGTGGGAAAGATTCTGTCAAGTTGCGCCATCTTCCCCCCGATTGTAGGTTCTTTTTCTACTAAATAAACTCTAATTCCTTGATTTGCTAAATCTAACGCGGCATTCATCCCCGCAATACCTGCTCCAATCACAAGCACTGATTTTTCAATCGGTATTTCTTTTCTTGGAACATTTTCTAACTCCCTAGCGCGGTTAATACCAGCTAACACAAGTCTCTTAGCTTTTTCTGTTGCTGCTTCTTTATCCTTCATATGTACAAAGGAACACTGTTCTCTTAGATTTACCATCTGAAAGTAATATGGACTTAAGCCAGCTTCAACACAAACTGCTCTATAAGTGGGTTCATGAATTTTAGGGGTACAAGCTGCTACTACAACTCTATTAATGTCTAATTCTTGAATATCATTTTTTATGATTTGCTGACCCGGATCACTACAAGTAAAATCGTTCACTCTTGAAACGACTACATTAGGTTGTCCTTCAACGAAATCTTTAACAGCATCGCAATCTACCGTGGCAGCAATATTTACTCCTCAGCGACATACATATACAGCTATTCTTGGTTCATCCTTGGTCTGTTTATCAGACATTTTCTTACTCCTTTTAAATTATCACCATAGAGAAATAATTTAATTTTTTCTTCTGTTTTATTTATTAATATTAAAATATAATCTCCTTGTTAGGGAAAATAATAGAATTAATTTAATTTTTCTTATTCATTCTCAAAATAGGATTTTCTAAAATGATATTTAAATGATCTAAATCGATTATCATCATTAAAAGATTTATTAGATTTAATCGTTTCCACCCTTCAAATTATACATTATTTGAAAAAACTTAAATGCCATATGAAAATTGATTCATCTCGTTACATTTTTTATTAAAAAAATATTATTTTAAACATGTCAGAGCCAGAGAAGTCGGATGAGATTGAGAAATTCGCCAGAGAATTTATGGCGGAAGAAGGCTTAAAAGGAAAAAGTAGAAGAATGAAAATAATGCGTATAATTGAAACTGTTGGATTTGATAAGAGAAAGATTAAAACCGCATTATTGCGATCTGAGATAGGTAATACTTAATCATTCTATAATTACAAAACTTAACTAATTTAATCTCTTATTATTATTATTAGTATCCTTAAACTAGAGGAGAATAGATATGCTTGATATTGAAATATTTCGAACAGATTTAGAAAAGATAATTAAATCAGAAAAGAAAAGATTTAAAGATCCCACAAATGCTGAGAAAGTTTTAGATTTTGATGAGAAATGGCGCGATGTTTTAACGGAATTACAAAAGGCACAACAAAAAAGAAATGAGATTTCTCATTCAATTGCCGAATATAAAAAAGCAGGAGAGGAGGAGAAAGCTGCAGAAGCAATTAGAGCGTCTTCAGAAATAAAACAAAGAATTGAGGAACTAGAAACTAAATCAGAAGAATTTTTTTCGAAAAGAGAAAAATATCGTTATATTGTAGGAAACATCCTTCATGAGTCTGTTCCTATAGGAGAAACGGAAGAAGATAATGAAATTGTAAGGAAGGGGGGGAAAAAACCAGAATTTAAATTTAAACCCCTCTCACATGTAGATTTAATCGAAAAGATTGATGGTGCCGATACTAAAAAAGCCTCACAAGTGGCAGGGTCGAGATTTTACTACCTTAAAGGAGATATTGTGTCATTAAATTTAGCATTACTTCGTTTTGCATTAGATATTTTAGAAAATAAAGGTTATAAACCCATGTGGACACCATTCTTTTTAAGACATGAAATCATCGAAGCCGCAGCAGAGCTTGCTGATTTTGAGGAACAACTTTACAAGATCCAAGGAGAGGATCTTTACATGATTGCGACTTCTGAACAGACATTAGCGGCTTTTCATTATGATGAGATTGTTTCTCCCGATGTATTACCCATTAAATATGCAGGTATTTCATCATGCTTTAGAAGAGAAGCTGGATCACATGGAAAAGATACCTTAGGTATATTTAGGGTTCATCAATTTGAAAAAGTAGAGCAATATATATTTTGTAAACCCGAAGATTCATGGGATTTTCATGAGGAACTTATCGGAAATGCGGAAGAAATATTCAGACAATTGGAGATTCCCTATAAAATTGTTAATATTGCTTCGGGAGAGCTTAATGATAATGCCAGTAAAAAATATGATTTAGAAGCATGGTTTCCGGGATCAAACACTTATAGAGAACTTGTCTCTTGTAGTAATTGTTTGGATTATCAAGCGAGAAAATTAAAAATTCGCACGGGAAAAATTGGGTCGAAAGAAGAAAAGGATATAGTCCATACTTTGAATTCCACGGCAATTGCAACCGAAAGAACGATATGTTGTCTTATAGAAAATTATCAAAATGAAGATCACTCAATAACTATTCCTCAAGTGCTTCGAAAATATATGAATGGGAAAAAGATAATATCGGCTATCGAAATATAAGTGTTAATTAATTATAAAACCTAAAAATTGTCTCTTTCTTTCCACAATTAACTTTCCTTGAAGTAAAAAGATAACTTATAATTTAAGGAAACAATATTTTTAAATCCAAACTTCTTGTTTTTTATTAGTTTTAGTTTGTATCAAATTAAATATACATTTTAATTGATTCAACTTGAGAAGGTATTATGAATTTAAAAAATAAGACTCTTTTTATAACTGGAGCAAGTAGAGGTATTGGTAAAGCAATTGCCATTAGAGCCGCAAAAGATGGAGCTAATATTATTATTGCCGCGAAAACAACCGAGCCAAAGCCAAATCTTCCGGGAACAATTTATACTGCTGCTGAGGAAATAAGGAAAGCAGGAGGTAATGCATTGCCACAAAAAGTGGACATTAGATTTGAGGATCAAGTTCAAAATGCTATAGATAATGGCATCGAAGAATTTGGAGCCATTGATATTCTAGTAAATAATGCCAGTGCCATTAGTCTTACTCCCACTGAACAAACTGAAATGAAAAAATTTGATTTAATGATTTCTGTAAACGTTAGAGGGACTTTTCTCTGTTCTAAATTATGTATTCCATATCTTAAAAACTCAGATAATCCTCATATTCTTACTATGTCTCCGCCACTAAACATGGATGGTAAATGGTTTAAGAATAATTTAGCCTATACAATCTCTAAATATGGAATGTCAATGTGTGTACTTGGGCTTTCAGAAGAATTAGAGAAAAGTGATATTGCTGTAAATGCCCTATGGCCAAAAACTTCTATTGCGACAGCCGCTGTACGGAATCTTTTAGGGGGAGAAAAGGCTATTCAACATTCCAGAAAACCAGAAATAGTTGCTGATGCGGCATACTTGATTTTCACACAGCCCAGTCGGGATTTTACGGGAAATTTCCTTATTGATGAAGAAATTCTGAAAAAACATGGTGTAACTGATTTCAAAAAATATGCTATTGACCCTGAAAAATCCTTAATTAGTGATTTCTTCTTAGAGGATGTTGATTAGACTAAAAAAATAAGACAATTCATTGCTTGATAAATTTTCCCCTTTTAATTTCCTTTCTATACTAATCTTTTAGATTTAAAACAAGATTTATACAATATCTCTTCTGATTTTAGAGATTATTGGGATAATTTTAGGAGTGAGTATAAATTTAAATTAGGTATTAATCTAAAGTATAATAACATAATTTTAATCAATACCAGAATCGTCTGTAAAAGATACAACTATTATAAAATTTATATAAAAAAATTGGAAAAATCTAAAAAACAGACTATATTTAACTAAAAAACAGACTATATATTAATCAAAAATAAACTAAATGAGGGATCAAAAATGATTGAAGTAGACCTAGATGAGTTTGAGGAGTTTTACAATGAGAGGATAAACGAAAAATATTATAAGATTAAAAAGGTTGCTCAAAAAATGATTAGTGATGTCAGAGAGAATTTAGTAGAGATCAAGTTGTGTATGGATCATTTTTTGGATGCGGGCGAGGACAAAATTGACAAGAAAGCAGTTAGATCCCTTCATTATTTTTCCGATAAAATCAAAAAAGAAATCGATGAAATTGACATTCCCGAAGATAGAATTACCTTCAAAAATTTGTATCAACTGTTAAATTCTCTAAAAAAATTATTTAACAGTATTAATGATATTGCTCGAAAATCGCTTCCAAAATTCGGTAAACAAGTACAAGCTGAAATTAAAGAATTAGATTATTTAACAAGAAAACTTGGCAAAAAGCAGCGAAATTTGGATAAATTCCTGAGAAAAAAATATTTAGAAGTTAAGGAAGCGGAAGATGTGTTAGATAAACTACCGAAATTTTACACTTTAAAAGAAAACATTGAGAACGCTAAATCTGATGTGGAAGAATATAAAGCTGAAAAAGAAGAAATAGAAAATAAATTGAACGAATTTAATCAAAAATTATTGGAATTAGAGAAAAATGAATTATTTCAAAAGCTTGAACAATATAAAGATGAATTATTTAAATTGAAGCTCAAGGTAAATGGTGAGATAAGTTTTAAGAAAGCTTTGAAGAAAATGAAGGTAGAAATTGAAAAAGAAAATATATATCTCACAAACATTAACTTGAACTATATTAGAGATTTTATTAAAAATCCAGTGCGAATATTGAGTAATGAAGATAAGGATTTACAAAAATATTCCAGTATGCTTGTTCAATTACGTCATGCTTTAGAAGAAGATAAATTAAATCTTAAATCTGATAAAAAAGAAAAAGCATTAGAGCAAATTAATCACTTCTTTGATGAAAGAGAAATTCAAGAAGATATAGATAGAGTAAAGGAATTAAAGCAGAAGATAAAAACATATAAACAGAAAATAAAGGATGCAGGATTATCTGGTAAATTGGAAGAAGTTAAGGATAAGATTTCCTTATATTCCGTGAAATTGGAGCATATAGAAAATGATATTAATAGAAGAAACAAAGATTATCTGAGATATCTTGCCTCCCTTAAAAAAGAACGGGAAGAATTTCAAAATCAAGTCGAAAATATTATTGAAGAAGAAGTGAAAGTCTCTATAACCTTTACGTTCTAATATGTTCACTCCTTAATCATTTTCAAGTTCCTATTATTAGATCCCATACATTTTAGTTCGAGACTTAAATTATTTTTTAAAAACTTATAGGTGTTCCTCTTAGTTAGGTTTAAAATTTTTAGATATTCATATCCTAACAGTAAATCTTTTTTAATGTCAATATCAAATCCTGCTCGAAATGAATCATAAATTGCTACTTTCTCTATTCCCTTTTGTCTTGTCTTTTCAATCAGAGATATTAAAGATGGCTGTTCTTTATTAAAAACATTTGTTTTGAGAATATTGGGGGGATTCCGCCCTATCATAGAAATTCCCGCTGAACATATGGAAGGGGTGATTACAAGCTGATTATTTTTTAATAGTTGCGCGAATTCACGAAAATTTGTTTCCGAAATAAGAGCTAAATCTAAGAATGAAATCACTGTCTTCTTGGCATGAAATTCATTTATAGCAATATTGTTTAGAGTTTCGAGTAGGGTGTTGAAATTTTTCTTATCCGGATTTTTCTCTCGTATTCCAACAAATCCAAACTCTTCTGCGATTTGTAGAATTTCTGAACTCTTACAATATACAATGATTTCCTCAAAGAGAGTTAGATTCTTAAGTATATTCCCGAGATCCTTCATTAAGGCAATGGTCAATTCACTTAATTGCTCTCTTGTAAAACAATTTCTCAATCTGGACTTAGATTGCTCTAAAGGTGCTACGGGGATTAATAAAATACTCATAATAATTGTTTTTTTACAATAGAATTATGAAAAATTAGTTCTTAATTATGGTAATTAAGATAAAAATTAAAGATTTTTCTTAAAATACAAATATGCTCCTAATTTTTAAGATATGTACATAAACTAAGAAATTAAGGATTAATTAGTATTTCCAAGCGTTTTATGTTGGAATTTGAACTTATTATAAATATCCTTATTCATTGGGAAATGCTTCTCGCTCCTTTTAAATTTGAAGCAGATTAGAGCATCTTTTTAATGATCTCAATAGCTAATATTTCAAACGCTTTATCGACATTCTCATCGGATTTAGCAGAGGTCTCAATATATTCTACACCATATTGCTCTGCAAGTTCTTTTCCTTCCTCCTTCGAGACCATTCTCTTTTCTTCCTTGTCAATTTTATTTCCTATAATTATGAAAGGAACATCTCCGCTTAATTCTTTCAACTTATTGATCCAAAAATCTAAATCCTCAAATGATTCTCGGTTTAAAATATCAAACACTACTAAAGCTCCAACTGCTTGAACAAAATAGTATTCTGTGGTAAATAGTTTATCTCGTTGACCACATATATCCCAAACATAGATATTAAATGAATTTATATTCTTTTCTTCATCTAATTGATTTGATATGTTCTTAACATCTACCTCTTTGACTAAAAAGTTTGCTCCTAAGGTTTGAAAATATGATTCTCGAAATTGATCCTCTACATACCTGCTGAGCAGACTGGTTTTTCCCACTTTGGCATTACCGAGCAAAATTACTTTTGATCTTAATTGAGAAATAAAAACACCTAATCCGTTATTAAAGTTATAATATGTTGTAGGTTATATATTGCGTTTTTTTAATTTAAATTTAAGTGATTTAACAAATTTAGCTAATTTATCCTTAATCGGATTTTTTATTTTTATTAACTGGAGTTAGTTTTATCTCCTTGCACTCTGAGCTTATAAAATGTTTAAAGAGGTGTTCATATCCAAGTATTTGCCTTTCTCTTCCATCTTCAAGCCACAGTCCTGAAGTATATTCGGGGGCTTCCTTTACTTGGTCTAAAGTAGTCAATAAGAAATCATTATCTGCAATCAATAACCCAAATGGAATTATATTATCTCCTGTGATCGAATGAACTCGAATATTTAGTTTTAGCAATTTCTTTATTTCTTCTTTTAATGATTCAAAATATTTCAAGGCAATAACAATTTTTATACTTTCATTTGTAAATTTCTTATTCCAAAGCTCCTTAAGAATCCAATCATACCCTCCTAATTCTTCCATTAATAAATCGGGTGTGATTATGAAAAATATCTTTTCTTCCGCTTCGTTAACTAACTGTTTTATCTTTTTTCTTATTTTATCTCTTACATTTAACGCCCAAACATGAGGTTCTGCTTGTTCTTCGTCAACTTCCAGTTCTCCTATGCGTTTCTCTAAAATAAGAGTCATTTCTATCTTTTTTTTATAACGATCTCTTATCGATTTAAAGATCCTTTCAAGGGGTATAATCTGATAATTTGCCCCTCTTTTTACGGGTTCTTTCTGTATATATCCCTTTTCAATTAGACGGTTTAGAGAGTCATAAACTCTTGCCCTATCTACATCACTATGTCTGGCAATATCGGCAGGACTAAGGATCTTGTATTTCGCCAATGTGAGAAAAACTTTTGAATCATTTTTAGTGAATCCGAGATCTTGAAGGGCTTGTTCAATTTCTGGTTCACTAAGTTTTTCAGATTCCGCGGTTTGAGCCTCCAATTTATAATATCAAATCCGATTTCCTAATTAATAATAAAATTAAATTATTCATATTTTAATTTAATGAGATCCAATTATCTTGAATTTTGAATTTCGATTTACAATAATTGATACATTAAAATTTTTAGAAAATTATACTAGAGGTAAATTTTGCTATTACTAAAATTTTCTGATTAAAGATATTGAATTTTTAATATATTAATGGGTTTGTTTAAATAAAACAATATACTAACCCTATTTTTAATTTAGAAGAATTTTGTTTGAATAAAAGAGGTTAAAATGGATTTAAGACAAGTCTATTTTATGTACAAGTTGAACTTTCTCGTTCTATTGAGGTTTGAACTCCCATAATAAAAGTGACTATTAATATTGATGCGAAAGTATTTCAATGGCATGTGAGAATAATCTAAATTTCCAGAGCCCCATAAAATCTATTAAAATTTTTTCTTTTTGTTTTATTTTGTCGGATATATTTTTATTTCAATATAGTTTTTCTATCAATACAAAAATTTACTGAGATTCCTATATTTGTTAATTGGAAACATAACATTTATATAAGAGAAATGTGTAGTTATTATTAAGTAATAAATTTAATTTTCAAAAAAATATAAAAAATTTAGTGGAGGAAAAAAATATGGCTAAAAAGAAAAAGAAAGAAAGCTATATAGCTAAAGCACCAATTAGACGGCTTATGAAGCGAGAAGGTGCGGAACTCGTTAGTGCGGATGCTTTAAACAAATTAATTGACTATCTTGAGAATAAGGCTGCTGAGGCGACCAAAGCAGCTATTAAAGTCACCAAAGCTGATAAGAGAAAGCGTGTAACCTCAGAAGACATCCGTGAAGCTACTAGAGAGATGCTTTAGATATTTATCTTATTTACTACTTTTTTTTTAAAATTTTATTTATTTCTTTTCAATATAATTCTAAGAATAAATGCGCTAATTTTAGGATTCACTTTTTAAAACTCTCTGATTGAAGAGTAATAATTATCTTTAATGCCCTATTTATCATTAAAGAAATATGTTTGAAAAGAAATTTCAGATTGATACAACAGTTAAGATAAATTATGTCTCTGCGATATTAGCGGGTTTATCTTTTGGAACTATTCCTATTTTCTCTGCTATCCTAAGAGATCTGTTTGTATCAAGTATTGAGCAAACTTTTCTTCGTATTTCATTTGGGTCATTATTTGGACTATTTATTTTGTCCTTATTCTTCTTGAAAAAGAGGAGTATTTTTCTTCATAGTTGGGAGAAAAATTTGCAGAAAACTTATATAATTCAAGGCTTTCTTTTTGTTTTAATGATTTTAGTTTATTTGAGCTCTATTGCTTTAAAAACACCAGTTGGAGAAGCGGCATTATTAGTACAAACACATCCCATTATTACGTTAATTGTTGGATATCATTTTTTAGATGAGGAATTTACTTCGAAGAAAGTCTTTGCAATTTTATTGGCTATGTTAGGACTTATCTTATTGACAGAACCATGGCAATGGGAGACATTTCTTGATAATTTGATCGGGGATTTATTTGCTTTAGCAAATGGATTTTTATATGCTATTTACTTACTGGTGGGAAGGGCAAGTTCTAAATCTAGGGAAGAAACGCCCTATATTCTCTCAATCTCTTGGATCTTATTTTGGAGTATAATAATTGCTATACCTGTTTTATTTTCGCTTTCTTTTCTTCCCTTATCTAGTAATTTGGTGTCATTTTCTGTGAGTAAGCTTTTCAAATCAGAAATCCTTTTAATTGGGATATTATTTGCGTTATTTGGAAGTATAATGCCTTACGGCTTAATTATGGTTGCCCAGAAAAAAATTGAATCCTCAAAGACTTCAATTTTATTATTAGGAGAACCAATTGGAGCCATTATATTAGGAGCTATAATTCTCAACGAATCAATCAACATTTTTTACATAATTGGAGGGTCATTGATAATCCTAGCTGTAATATTGACTTCATTTACCATAAAAAGTTCTCATAAAGAGAAGAAAACATTTTAATACTTTAAATTTAAACTCTATCTGAAAATATCTTAAATCTTAGCTTCTAGAAATCAGAATAAAACTCATCATTAAGAAATTCATCGATATGTTCATTAACCTTTTCCATAACCGATTCTAACCCCTCAACAACGACCCTTGTTTTTCCGACAATATCTATGTAACCCAATTCTGCTCCATATCTCGGAACTATATGAAAATGAATATGTTCAATGCTGCCGCCTGCGTCTCTCCCTTGATTTATACCTATATTATATCCATGTGGGTTATATAGCTTATCCAAAAGCATTTCTAGTCCTTGTATTGTTCTAAAGATATGAACTGATTCCGCTTTGGTGAAAGCCGTTAATTTCTTTATATGACGATTGGGAACAACCATTAAATGTCCCGGATTGTAGGGATAAAGATTTAAACTTACAAAGCAAATTTCATCTTGATAAACTTTTAAGGATTTTACCCTCTCATCATCATCTCTCACAGAACATAAAATACATTTTACATCGGGTCGGTTTTTCCCTTGGACATATTCTAATTTCCCGAGTGCTTGTAACCACTTTTTAAATACCATGATGTACCAACCTGATTATTTAAGTGTATAAAGAGAATCCAGGGGAGAATTCATCGGGTTTTGATATATCTTCGGGACTTATTTTTCCACTACAATATTCTCCTAAGAGAATGTTACTATAAATCGCACAATTAAAGATTTTTCTCACTGCTTTGAAAAATGCATTTTTAGAAACTCTTTTATCCTTTTCTAGAAAGATTTGTTCACTTATTTTGTATCTAAAATTTTCTGTATCAA
>CAZZIC010000008.1:31656-47875 GCA_964653985.1 uncultured archaeon
ATCAAACGCAAAATAAACATTTTTTATTAGGAAAAATTTCCTTAAGTCCATAAAAAACTTCATTTTCCTTTCTTTTTTAAGGGAATTTAGTGCTTTTTGGTGGCCTTCAGAAATTTGAGTACCTATTTCAATGATGATGAAATCTTGGTTTTTTGGTTTAAATACTGCCATATTTTTCCCAATAGGTTGCCCTGATGGCTGACTGCCTGGGGGAAAGGTGAATTGGAACCCAAAATCTAACTTCTCTGTAGGTAGTCTCTTTCTCAATAAACCCTCATCAAGTAAGTATTCTCGTATCAATTCTTTTGTACTTTGCTTTTCATTACTCATAAAGTTTAATCACAATGATATAAATTTGAATAGATTCCTTTTAGATTATTATATCTAAAACATTAAATTAATCTTAACACGTATAAAAGGGATACTTTTGTTAAATTTTTTATGAATCATACCTGCGGTTTAATATTTCCCTTTAGGACGGGGCTGTGCTTCAATACCTGCTTCCTTTAACTTTTCAATATTAACCTCAAGTTGTTCTAAGGGAGTAGCATAAATTACTTCTAAGCTTTCGGCATCAATAAAGATTTTTCCCACTATTCCCAATCCCTTTAGTTGATTATCTTTACCAATAAAAGTATTATCGATTCCCATCTTTATTGCTTTTTTTCCATTTTTCAGTTTCACTAGTTTCGGTTGACATGGGGTAAATCCAGAACCTCTATTTTCCATAAGGTATCTCATCAATGCATAGTCTAAGTCGTCAGAAATTTCGCCATTTTCTTCAATCACTTCCGCTATTTCTGGGGCAGACATTTTTATCGTATCTCCAATAAAAATAATTATTTTTAAGATTTTAGATTGAAATTCTTTTTAATAGATTAGATTCATTTTTTTGACGTAATAAAAAAGATATGATCACACTCTAAAAAATATTTTCGCTTTAAAAATGTATTGATCAAGAGAAAATTCAATTCATATTTATAGAAAAGAAACAATTTAAAAGAAAAAGATAAAAAGAAAAATTCTAATCTTTTTCCTCACATACTACTTCGTCCACCGAATGGAGTGCGCAGTTTAATTCTTCTAATGTTGCTTGTATTTCGTCTAGAGTAATGTTCTTTCCGACAACCTTGATATGCAAACTTGCCGTCTTTTGATCGAGTTCATCAACACTCACTCGTACTTCAGTAACTCCTTTCATTCCCATTAAAGCCCGAGCCACCATATCACTCGAAGGCTGATGTGGCTTCAACACGTCTAAATAGTATTCTATTTTCAATTTCTTTTTTCTCTATTTTTGGTATGAATTATTAATTTATATTAATTCAAATTTTGAATAGTATTTATTTTTATTTGCTCTTTTTTTTCTAAACCTTAAATTATAAAAAGCTATTAATTGCTTTAATTAGTTTTTCTGGTAATTCCTTTTCTTTGACTATTAAATCTGCTTCCTTTAATTCGGTGGATCTGGATAATCTCGTTTTTAAGCCGATACTAAAGGCACCAACATTAATTGCCCCCTTAATATCTCGATACATATCTCCAATGACCAATATTTTAGAGGGCTCCAATTTCAATTTGTTACAGATATGTAGAATATGATCCCTATGTGGTTTTGGATTTTTTACTTTATCTCTTCCCACAATTAATCCAAAATAATGAAGCAGGTTTACTGTCTGCAAGGATATTTCAGCATTTTTTGTAGTATTAAAGGTATAAATTGCTTGCTTTAAATTATTTTTTTCTGCGAATGCTAACACTTTTTCGATACCATCAATCATTGTGGCATTCAAGGCTGCTTCATATTCAATTTCACTTACAGCGTGATCAACTTCGGAAATCATTTCGTTAATCTCATTATCTATAATCCCTTTTGTTTGTAAGTGTTTCCTTGCAACATCAATATTATCTAATATACTTTTCTTAATTGTAATTTTTTCTTCGGGAACTTGATATTTTTTAAGAATTTCTAACGCACATTTACGAGCTTTGATGAAGTCGATTTTAAAGTGAATAAGAGTCCCGTCTAAATCCCATATAATCGCTTTTATTTTTGAATTTTCCATCTAAGATCTTAATTTTTAGTTTCTTACATTAAATTCTACGAATTAAAAAATTCGATATTGAGTATAAATCTTCATTTTTTAAAAAGAAGAGAGAAATAAATTGAATAAAACTATAAAGAAACTTTAATGAATCTTTTTATTTAAAACCATCTTCAGTGTACTCTGTGTAGATTGGACCTTTAGGTGTTAAGTCGGATTTTTTAAGTTTTACTTTATCAACAATAAAATCTCCGAATTCTTCGTCTCTGTTTTTATCAATTATATTCTTAAAGGTATCAAAAGTTTTATAATCAATACGTTTTTTCTTTAATCGAGCTATTGTTATATGAGGCTTAAATTTACGTCTTTTATCTTTCTTTATATGGAGTCTCTGATTCAATTTCTCCTCTATAGTATCTTTAATCTTTTGTAAAAATTCAATATCGCCCTTAACCCCCAACCAAATAATGGAAAATTTTCTAAATTGACCAACGTGCTTTAACTTATAGGTATATTTTTCTCCTTGAAGTAATTTTTGATTTACTTGAGTATCTAATACTTCATAAATTTTGGGGGCCATAGACTCTTTTATATCACCTAAGAATTTAACTGTAAGATGGATGTTTTCTGGTTTAACTATCTTCATTTTAGGCTGATTAATCTTAAGCCTTTTTGTAAATGATTGGATGTTTTCCAATGTTTCTTCATTTTCCACATCAATAGCTATAAAAGTTCTGATTCCCATACTATCATTCCTCTTTTTTATAGTAAGTAAAAATTTGGGTTTTAATTTATTTGAGGGTTAAAAAAATTAAATTGGTAGATAAATGCATTCGAAGCTTGAAAATTGAAGTAAAAAGCAAGAATTGTTAAAAAGTAAAAATGAAAACTAAAATTATGTAAAAGATGTAGAATTAATCCTTCCAATATTCCATAATTTTCCAAGTTCGTTTCAATAGATCGTCTTTTTGAGGAGGGATTATATTCAAATGTTCTAAGTCTTTTCGCTTGGACGATTTTATTAACCCAATAAGGTTTTTCAAGAAAATAACGTCCATTTTTCCCCGAGTATCTGCATCTGCAGAGGCATTATGCGGACATAATATCATCCGCAGATTAGGTTTTTTCTTTTTAAGATCTTTAAATCTCTGTAATAATTCAGGATCGATAGGTTCTTCGGGATATACATCAAACGCCATATTAATTTCGATCTCGCCTTTTTCGAGGAGAGTTAGGAGGTCATCATAATTCATCACTCCACCACGAGCTGTATTAACTAAAAGAGCGTTCTTTTTCATATGCTTAAGATATTTTCTATCAATTAATTTTTCTGTATGTTTATTTAAGGGGATATGTATTGATACCACGTCTGCTTCTGCGAAGAGCTCTTCTAGATTTTCTTTATATTCTAAACCTGGATGGAGCTTTTCAATTTTATTAAATCGTTGAATATCATAATACATAATTTTTAATCCCCATAAATATAATCTTTTCATGAGTTCTGATCCAATTTCTCCCAATCCTACAATTCCAACGACCTTATTATCAATAACAGAAGAGAGATTTTGGTCTAAGTCCCATTTTTCATTGGGATCCCAATTATCATTCCAGACGTAATCATGGAGATCGATCAAATTTCTTAAATTAGCCATAATGAGAGCTATTGTGTAATCTGCTACAGTTTCGTCCAATACGCCTGGAGTGTTAGTTATTAAAATATTATCTTGTTCTGGACGCTCGATATGGTTAAATCCCGCTGTTGAAGTTGCTACTGCATAAACCTTAGAGTCTTTAAGCATTGATTCTGTGATTTTATGGCTTAAATGACAGCCAATAAAATTAGGGTCAAATTCCTTAATTATTTTGGCTATCTCTTCCTTTGTTGGAAATCTTCCATCATAAACCTTTACGTCTGCTATTGAATTTATCTCTTCCCAAAGATCTATTATTTTATTCCTTATTTTAACGTCAATCTTATCATTTAATCCTATTTTATCGGAAGAAAATACATTTGAAGTAAAGAATACTTTAGGTTCGTTCATAGATAGTATTAACAAACCGATATTTTTAATAGTTTTCTGTAAAAATTTTAAATTTTCCCCGAGATTAATTATCTTTCGATATTTTCTGGTAAGAAAAACCTATATTTCTTATGTAAAAGTTGGGTCTTTATATATCTATCAATCTTTCGCGCTCCTTGAAAGATTTGCCAAATCATCTTATCATTATCATAATATTTTTTGATTTCTTCCACTGTAAAAGGCTTTAAACCAAATTCAAGGGCTTCTTGTGTAAAAAAGGTATTAACTTGGTTCACTAAGAATGGTATTACCTCGGCCATTTGTTCTTTAAAAAAATTTGCCAATAAATCTGTAACTACATCTCTTAAATCATAGTAACGATCAACCACTTCATCTAAGAAAAATGCTTGAATTATCCCTCTTAAAAACCATGGGGTGCTCGTTAAAAAGAGTTTAGGTTCCATGCCGTTTAATCCATTTATTCGAAACATAGGAGTACTCGTATCTAAATACACCAATTTGGTATTTTTATCAATCCGTGGTTTCATTAGATTATAATTTAGAACAGAAAAGTTTGATATTTGGCCATCTAACCCTAATTGAAGCCCCTCTGTATTATTTATATTAAATCTCCAGACTTTAACAATCTCTCGTAGGACTTTTAACATCAGATAGTTTAAATCTTTTAGTGAAGGAAGGGCGTGAATAACTTTGTTTCCTATGGATTTTGGAGGTACTTTTTCTTGGACGCAATAAAACATGATTTCTCCTTTCTCATTCTTAAACCATGCAGTGTCAAATTCTGGCACCTTTATTCCAACTTTTTCAGAGAGGAAGGTGTTATATTTGTTATAAGCCCAAATATGACGTTTTACTTGTTTTTCTGTATCAAATATTGGAATTCTTTTATATGCTACATTATCAGAATCATTGATAATTTCAAAAACTAAACTAATTTCTCCCCATCCCAAGATCTTAATTGGTATTTTACTTTTTTCCGGATATCTCGTATTTATTGATTCTTCTAATTCTCTTAAGAGTTCACGATTTAGTCTCATTTTAATTGGGAAAAAAAAATTTTATATCATAAGTTAGAACATCTGGGTTAATAAAGCTTTCTTAATCAAATATCATAGGATAGATGATAAATAGTGAATTCCTATATTAGGGAAAAAATCGAGATAGTTTTATTTGATTTACCTAATTTATCCCAATAAGAATTATAACCTTTCAATTTCAAATGATATAAATGAGTAAAAATAATACAAAAAATCTCCCGACATTTCAAGATCCAACGTGTGATATAAATTCTCGAGTCGAAGATCTGTTGGAACGATTAACTTTAGAGGAAAAGATCAATCTACTCCGAGGAAAGAATATGTGGAAAACGGAGCCCATCAAGCGATTGGGAATTCCTTCATTTAGGATGACAGATGGGCCACTTGGAGTTGCGTATCACTCAAGTCATAAAGGAGAACGGACTAGATTTCCTGCTACAATAGCTTTATCTGCTTCTTGGAATAAATCCTTAGCATTTAAGATGGGCAAAGCGATGGGAAAGGAAACTAAGCTCTCTGGGCGCCATCAAATTCTTGCACCCGGAGTTAACATAATCCGAGCGCCGATGTGCGGAAGAAACTTTGAATATTTAAGTGAAGATCCTATTCTTTCTTCCGATATTGCTGCCGAGATTGTAAAAGGAATCCAGTCTGAAAATATTGCTAGTTGTATAAAACATTATGTAACTAATAATTCTGAGACAAAACGTATGAAAATTAGTACGGAGGTTAATGAAAGAGCCTTATTTGAGATATATATCAAAAATTTCCGTAGAATTATTAAAAAGGCAGATCCATGGGGGCTGATGGTTTGTTATAATAAAATCAATGGTATTTATGGAGCAGAGCATACGTATATCTTATCGAAGGTATTGCTTGATCAACTTGGCTTTACGGGTCATACGGTTTCAGATTGGGGAGCTGCACAACGGACATCTGGGGCATCTGCTTGTATTAAGGCAGGATTAACACTTGAGATGCCGGGGAATATTTTAAGCAGAACTTATAAGCCGAGGAAAGTGAAAAAAGCCTTAGATCATGGCGATATAACTGAAGCAGATATTGATAAAGTCATAAAACCATTATTGAGAACATTCATACGAGTGGGATTATTAGAACAGAATGATATCTCTACCAAGGAAGTTTTGGATATTCCAGAACATCAAGAAATTGCTAGAACGATTGCTGAGGAAGGGATGGTATTATTGAAAAATAGCAATAACACATTACCAATTGATCTAAATAAAACTAAAAAAATCGCAATTTTAGGTCCGAATGCCTCTAAAAAATTCGGAAAACCATTTTATGGCGGGAGCTCTGCAGTCGTACCCCCGAAAGAAATAACTCCTTATGAAGGTATAAAAAAATATGTTTCTGATAAAGTTAAGATTGTGTCCGAACCAGAAAATGCGGATGTGGTTTTTCTATTTTTAGGGTTAGATCACGGAGGACATTTCTTGTTAAACTTTATTTTTAACAGAGAAGGGGATACTGAAGGATCAGATCGGACGCGTTATCAATTACCTGAAGATCAACAAGAATTAATCCGAGAAACCTTAAAAAAAAATAAAAACACCATAGTTATTTTAATAGCTGGTAGCCCCATTGATGTATCCGATTGGTACGAAGAAATTCCTGCACTTCTTAATACTTGGTACCCAGGAATGATGGGAGGAGATGCAATTGCTCGTATATTATTTGGTGAAGTAAATCCATCGGGAAAATTACCCGTAACCTATCCCAAAAAGTTGGAAGATCATCCCGCACATAAAAGTAAACTCAGATTTCCAGGAGATCTCGATGAACTAAAGATTTATTATGATGAAGGAATTTATGTTGGCTATCGTTATTTTGATAAAGAAAGTATTGAACCCTTTTTTCCTTTTGGTTTTGGGCTCTCCTATACAAACTTCAAGATGTCAAATCTTCAATTGGATAAAAACGAAGTCCATAAAGGTGATAATTTTACCGTTTCATTAGATATAAAAAATGTTGGTACCTATTCTGGTGCTGAAGTGATCCAAATTTATGTTGAAGATGATGAATCCTCAATAGATCGTCCTCCAAAAGAGCTTCAAGCGTTTGAAAAAGTTTTTCTAAGTCGTGATGAAGAAAAATCTGTTTCTATTCAATTAGATGACAGTGTGTTTGAATACTATTCCGAAAAAGAGCACAGATTTAAGGCAGAGTCTGGAACCTTTACAATTTGGGCGGGTTCCTCATCGCGTGATCTTCCTCTTTCTATTAACGTAAATTATACAGTTTAAGTTATGGATTTTAAAATTAGTTTTTTTCCTTTTTAAATTATGAAAAAAACCAACTAAAGTTTACTTTTAATAACAATAACTTGGTTTAATAATAAAAATTGATGAGTTAGAATAAATCAGAAAAACATTCTTATGCTTAATGATATTAAAGGAATTATATTAAAATAGTATCAGGTTCGATCTTTATTATGCGTCCACTCTGGTTTGTAGAAATCCTTAAAAAGACTTTTCCAAATGTTAAACTTATTGCTAAATTAACTAGAATTCCAATTTTGAGTAAACTATTTGAACTAATGCTTTTTAAAGGTGATAATATTATTTATTTACCCAAGGATCAAGTTATCAGAGTTAACAAAACAATTTCGATGCCAGAAGATATAATCCTTCCCTCCAAGGTTCTTGAATATTTTATTAAAAAAGCAAACCATCATTGGATAATGGATTTTTGTATCTGCCGCTCAAGTATGGAATGTAAAGATTATCCTATTCAATTAGGATGTCTTTTTCTTGGAGAAGGTGTCTTGGATATAAACCCTCAACTTGGAAAACTTGTTTCAGAGAAAGAAGCTCTGCAGCACCTTAAAAAATGTAAAGAAGCCGGACTTGTTCACTTGATCGGTAGAAATCGTTTGGATAAACAATGGTTGGGAGTTAAAGAAGGAAATAAGTTGTTAACGATATGTAATTGTTGTCCATGTTGTTGCTTATGGAGGATCTCCTCTACCCTTACTCCTAAGATTGGTTCCAGAATTAAAAAAATGGAAGGTGTAGAAGTTAAAGTCTCTGAAAAATGTACTGCTTGCAGAATATGCACGGAAGGAATTTGTTTTGTAGATGCAATAAAAATTATTGGGAAAAAAGCACAAATAAGTAATGAATGCCGTGGCTGTGGAAGATGTGTTGAGATTTGTCCAAATCAAGCAATATCTATTGAGATATTTGATATTAACAACTCCGTTGAAAATTCAATTCATAAGATTGACAAAATTATTGATCTCGCTTGATTAAATTATTTTTTCAAACCGCATTCTTAAATTAGATAATATATTAGTTATCACTTAATTGTATTCAAGGTCATTAATTATGAGGATTGAAAAGTTTAAACTAGAAGAATTTTTTGCGAAATATGAATTCAAAGTGGATTACCTTTTATGTTCCTCCGATTGCGAATCTTTCAGTATTGAAGATCTATTAGATCTAAGTCCACACTATGAAGAAGAACTCCGTAGTTTATGGCTTGGATACACCGAATCAGAAGGCGATCCTCAGCTAAGAAAAGAAATCTCTAAATTATATAGCACAATAGATGAAGAAAACATATTAGTTTTTTCCGGAGCTGAAGAAGGTATCTTTATTTTTATGAATGTGTTATTGAATGAACAAGATCATATAATTGTTCAATATCCTGCCTATCAATCCCTATTTGAGATTGCCAATGCTATAGGTTGTGAAGTTTCTTATTGGAAAATGAGTGTTAATAATAATTGGGATCTTGAAATTGAAGATCTTAAAAAAAAAGTTAAAGCTAATACCAAAGCAATCATAGTTAACTTTCCTCATAATCCTACTGGATATTTACCAGATAAAGAAAAATTCCGTCAAATTATTGATTTAGCCGAGGAAAAAGATCTTTATTTATTTTCTGATGAAGTTTATAGATATTTAGAATATAATGAAAAAGATAGACTCCCTGCAGCTTGTGATATATATGAAAAAGCTCTCTCTTTAGGGGTTATGTCAAAAACCTTTGGTCTTGCGGGACTAAGAATTGGGTGGATTGCTTCCGATGATATAAATTTATTAAATGAAATCCAATCTTTCAAACATTATACAACAATTTGTAATAGTGCTCCGAGTGAATATCTAGCTACAATCGCGTTGGAAAATAAAGAATTTCTTATTGAGAGGAATTTAAATATAATTGAAAATAATCTGAAGTTGTTGGACGAGTTTTTCGAAGAGTTTGATACCCTCTTTGAGTGGTATAAACCTAAAGCAGGTTCAATTGCATTCCCGAAATTAAAGATAAATCAAAATATCGAGGAATTTTGTCTTGATTTGCTAAATAAGAAGGGAGTACTCTTAATGCCTAGTACAAAATATGATTATGGCGAGAGGAACTTCCGAATTGGATTTGGAAGGCAAAATATGGCTAAAGGGTTACAAGAATTTAAAAAATATTTACAAGAAAGATTTTAAGTCGTTATCTCTATTCTTCTTCCCAGAATAAATTTCCCTCTTTCAAATTATTCATTCTCGTCCTATGCTTCAGAGCGGAAACAGCTTGAACTGCTTCTTTTATCTCATGGAATACTGGAATGTTCCCTAATTCCAGTTGCTCAATTATCATAGAGTATTTTGCAACATATGGTACAAAACAAACAATTGGTTTTTTCTTATTTTGAACAACGTTAGAAATCCTTCTTCCGATTTGGAATGAAATACCGGGGGGATAAGGCAGCAATAGTAATATAATACATTCAATTCTCTCTATGTCAGAAAGATATCGTACGATATTTTCGATATCTCCATCTAGAGTTGATCCAGTGAGATCTATAGGATTATCATATGATGCTATATCCCGAGCAGATCTATTTAAGAGTTCATACATTTCGTCTTTTTCGTCTTCCGTAAATTTAACAGGATTTAATCCATATTTTTTCAACATATCCGCAGCAATAACTCCATGCCCTCCAGAAACGCTGGCAATGGCTACATCTCCATAGACAATTTTATTATCTCCGAAAGGATTTCTTCTTCTTGAGACCACATCAAATACTTTCAAACATGTTAACAACTCTCTTTCTGAATGAGGTTGTATCACATAATATTGGCGTAAAGCCGAGTACATAATATCAAAATTGGTTGCCAAACTTCCCGTATGGCTCTGTGTAGCAATCTTTCCTTCTTTAGTTTTACCTCCAAAAAAGGTGATAACTGTATCTTCTGATTCTTTTGCCAAAGTCAGGAATTTCCTTGCTCTATTGTTTTTAAACCCCTCGAGATAAAAGGCAATATTTGATGTATCCGGGTCTACTTTGCTAAAGTATTCCAATAACATTGCCTCATCCACGACTGCTCGGTTACCTATTGAAACAGCTGTTGAAACTCCTATATTTCTCTCCTTAAATTTGACGAAAAATTGGTCGATTAAAAACCCTCCAGACTGACTAATTAAAGCTACAGATCCCTTTGGAGGTCTTGTTATCCTTTCAGTTGGTAAAAAGATCGTATCTACACGAGGTGGGGCATAGACACCAATACAATTGGGTCCGAGAACAGCCATATCATTATCGAAAGCTATTTTCTGAAGCTTTTTTTGTCTTTTTATACCTTTTCCTCCGATCTCAGCAAAACCTCCTCCAATTACTACAACCCCTGGGATGCCAAGATCAGCACAATCTTGTACATACTTTAATGTATCATCTGGACCAACAGCAATGGTCAGAATATCTGGGATCTCGGGCAATTCATCTAATCTTTCATATAATTGTATTCCCTCTATTTCCCCTCCCGTAGGATATATTCCGTAAGTTTTTACATTCATTTCAAAAGCATTCTTAAGTAAAACGATCCTACCAGGAGATAAAGGATTTTTCTTTGAGATTCCAACGACTGCCATTGATTTTGGCTTAAATAATTTTTCTAAATCCATTTTGATTAATCAACTAGTCTAAATGAAATGAAATTTTAAATTAGTTTGATACTAAAAATAATGAGTCATTGATTAAATAGAATGCTAAAAAGAATAAAATCATTGAATTGCGGTCTTTCCCAAAACAATCCCAGAGTTTAACTTAAGATCCTCAAAATAGAGAAGATTTTTCCTTGTTTGAAGGTATTTACTAAAAGTTTTGAAAAAAGGATTTGTTAAATTATTGTTAGGAAAAATTCAAAACTTAGAAAAAGCACTAAATGCTGAAAAAGATATTATATTTTTTTATCCTTTAAATTTAGCAAGTCTGTTTACAGCTCCGTTGATTCGGGCTAAAATATCATTAATTTGATTCTTTTCAACTATCAATGGTGGCATTATAATATCTGTGGCTTTATCATTTCCACAGTAATTTGCCAGAACTCCTTCATTTATCATATGAAGCATAATTAATTGTCCATCCATCTCTTCATAAAACTCCATACCCCACATTAGACCTCTCCCTCTCACATCTTTTATAAGTGTTGGATGCTCGCTTCTAATATTTTCTAACCCATTTCCAAATATTTTACCCATTTCTTTCACGTGGTTTAAAAACTTAGGCTCTGATTGAATTTCCAGCATTTTATGAGTGACGGCACATCCAAGATCTGAACCCCCAGTTGTGGATATATGAATAAATGGATCTTCTTTAAATACATCTTTCTCAATAAAGGGCTTATAACTGCACGTTGATAATGGATAAATTCCGGCACTCATCCCTTTTCCACAAACAATAAAATCTGGGATTACTTTCTCATCCGGATATAATCCTCCGTATATTCCCCAAAATTCACCTGTCCTTCCTAAGCCCGTTTGAACTTCATCAATAATCATCATCACCCCATAATCATCACAAAGGTCTCTAACTGCAGTAAAATAACCTTCTGGTGCAATTAATACGCCCCCTGTGGCAGGAATTGTTTCTAAGATTACACATGCAATATCATTGGAAATTACCTCCTTGAATGCTTCAATGTTTCCGAAAGGGACTTGTTTAAAGTCTGGATTATTCCATAGGAAAGTTTCCTTAAAGTCGGGATCCCCCGTGAGTAATGCAAAGCCAGTATGTCCATGATACCCACCTGTCGCAGAAACACAACCCTTTCTGTTAGTATATGCTCTTGAGAATTTTATAGCTGTATCAATAGCCTCTCCCCCACTTACCCCAAATGTAGTTTTTGTTATTCCTGGAGGCATTAATTCAGCTAATTTTTTCCCTAGAATTGCTCTCCACTCAGATAAGAGCATATGATCTCCAAGATCTAACCCCGAATCGAGAGCATCCTTCAAAGTCTGGATAATTTGAGGATTTTGGTGGCCAAGATTAAACACACCTCCACTTGACCGACAATTTATAATCTCCATTGGTTCATCTGAATTAGGTCCAGCCAGAGTTTTGAACTTAATCCCCTTCCGTTCACCTGGAATAACACCAAACCCAAATCCTTTAAATATTTTAACCTTAGGTTTATTTACATGTTTAGCGTATAATTTTAAAAGTTCTTTCTGAGACAATGTTCCGATAAACTTATTTTTAGAACCATTCTTCATAGATTAAAAAATAGATTTAAAACTATATTAAAATTTTGGAAATTAGTTGAAAAAAGAACAATAATGGACAAAAAGGTAAATCAAGTTTTTTAGGTTAGCATAAGATTTAACTAAAGAATTTCCAAAAAACCCTCATCACCATTTACTCTGAGATGTGTTCCATTTTCAATGAGCTTTAGTTTCGAAAATTCAATCTGATCGATTATAGGAAATTTTTTATTATAGAAGATGTCCGCTATTAGTGCGCCAGAACTCATTAAGGGTTCACCTTTTTCACAAATAATGGCTTTAGGTCCTATTTCTCTTACGATTGTTTCTAATAATACAAAACCTAAAGTCGTAGTCCCTATTGGGTATGGGAAGATTAATATCTTACCTTTTACATCCTTTTTATATAATTCATGGGTTCTATCAGCTACTTTACATTTGGGACTATTTTGTATTAGTGGAAAAGTAAATGCGGCAGATATACTGAAGGGCTGAGTAGTAATTAACGCCTCTCCCTCTACGATTCCTCTACTAAGGCTTCTTCCTTTTAATTTTTTAATCATCATTTATCCCCTCAGTTGCTATTTTTATACAATCTGCCATTGACTTATAGGTAGCATAACTGTAAAAACACGTTTTGGCAGAATTAGTCAATAATGGTCGTGGAAGAGCAGTAAGTAGTGGACAAAGATAGGTTATTTTAGCTCCAGAGCTTTTTATGATTTCATTATATTCAGAATTTATAATGTCATCTTTTATTTCCTTGTTTGTACAAATCCAAAAATTGATATCCTCTAAGATTTCTTTTCCTTTTAAAATTTTCAGAACTTTTATAACCTCTTGACGACTTAATTGAGGACATCCGATTGCTACATTTTTAGGTAGTTTATTCCAATTAGTACTATATTTTTCTCTTACTTCTTCAAGATCCGCGATTTCTATTTCTATAATCTCCTCTGGTCTATCATCATGAAAAGCCTTTTTTTTAGTTGACGCCTCTGGAGTCACTCCTAAGATATGAATTAAAGACACAGCTCCTGAAGCAGCTGATGCTGCACCTAAGTTCTTAATGTTTTCATTCGAAATATTATTCAGACCTTCAATCACGGGCACTTTACTCCCTGCTATTTCTCCAATTCTCAATCCTATTGAAGTTAAATCATATAAGTCTTCTGTATTGATAGACGAATCTATTTTAAATAAGATTTGCCCCTTACGATTTTCGGGCATATGAAAGCCATGATATGGTGTCTTACCCAAAATAGCACAGGCTATATCAACTAACCCTCCTTCTCTGTTTGATCGTGCTCCTAAAACCGAGTTTAAGTAAATAACCGCTGAAGATTCTGACCAAGCACAATGATCTCCGAAATTAGGTTTATTGTCAATATAATAAGGAGTGCAAGTAAAACCGGAAACACCTATTTTTTCTAAATCAATGATCATCTGGTCATGTAGTTGAAACATAGGATAAATCATACTTAGCTCCTCTGAATAATCCATATCAATGATCGGATCGGCCGTAGTTCGGACTTTAACTCTTAGATTATTTTGTCCCATTTCATGTAAGACATCTGCAGCAGCATTTACGAAATTTAATCCAAAATTTAAAACCGTATGAGCAGAAGAAATTTCAACTAACTTTTCAGCCCCGAAGGAATCTCCCAAATCAACCACGAGTTTCATTAACTTGGAATAAAGATCACCATTTTCTCCTTCTAAAATATTTTCCTCTTCATTCGTTAAATAGATACAAATCCACCTAATTTTGATTTTTACTACTTTGAAGATACCATTATTTTGATCAGCTTTAAATATATAGTTTGTTTTGTTTCTATTTTATAATTAACTTGAATTATAAATATTGAGAAAACATAATGAAAAAAAGGAAAAAGGAGATAAAAAAGGCAAGTTCTCATAGATCTTATAGTCGCACATCATCAGGAAAGAAAATTTCTAAAAGTTCAAGCTCTTCCTCTTCATCGGCAAGGAGTGTCATTAGTGATAAATTAGTGGAAAAAGAAGGAGAATATGTCTTAAAAGCTAATTTACCCGGCTTTATAAGAGAGGAAATTAAGATAATTGCTAAGAATAATAAAATGAAAATTCGAGCTAATCGAAAAAAAAGAAAACAAAAAACTTCCGAAAATGGAACACATACCGAAACTACTTATGAAAAAAGAAATTATAACCGAGATATCCAGTTTCCTACTTCCATTGACTTGGATTTTATTGATGCCACTTATGAAGATGGCAAATTGAAGGTGTTAATTCCCAAATCAAAAGAGAAGCAGAGAGGGAGAAAGAAAATTGAGATTTTTTAGATTTAATTTTAAAAAAAATTAATGAATATTAGTATTCTAAAATATTTAATAAAATTAAGCAATAAAAAAATAAGCTAAAAAAATTAATTAAAAATGAGTTTTGGCTTCAGAACTCGTAGCCACACTTCTTGCAGACATGTTTCTTGGCGTACATAGGAACATGACCTACGTATGATAAGACTTTTGATTTATCTTCAACTGTTTTGATATCTTGTCCAACTGCTCCACACATTGGGCACTGTATCCTTTCTTCGGCTTTAAATTCGCCTTCGCCCATCTCTGGAGGTTTAAATTCATTTAATTCGGCTTCTACTTCTTCCAATTGTGTAGATTTCTCTTCGACAGCCTTCTCTTTTTCTTGTAATTGTTCTGTTAAGGTTTCAAGTTGCTCTGATTTTTCTTCTAATTCCGATTTTAGAGCTTGCGTTTGCTGATTTAATTGTTCAATTTGACTATTTTGTTCCGAAACTTTAGAATCTTTCTCTGAAAGTTGATTTTGCAATTGTTCAATTTGATTATCTTTGTTAGCTAAGGTTTCGTCAGTAGATCCCATTTTTTCTTTTAATTCTTGGACCTTGCTTTCCAATTCATTAATCCTGTTATCCTTTTCTTGCATTGTTGAATTTGCTTGTTCAAAGTCTCCCTTGACGCTTTCTAGTTCGGAATTTAATTCACCAACTTTTTGTTTTGATTCTTCCGCCATTTGAGAGTATTCGTTAACGCTTTTTTCTAATTCCGAAATTTTTGAATTATATTCTTCTAACTTTTGTTTTAAATCATTTACTTTAGAATTTAGATTGTTGATTGTCTCATTCTTCTCTTCAAGGGAATTTTTATAGTCAGAAATTGTATTTTCATACATTTCAGTCGTTTCTTCTAAATTTTTCTTGGTTTCTTCTAAAGTTTTTTTCGTCTCCTCTAATTCCGAATTCGCTTGGCTATGTTGAGTTTTTTCTTGTTCTAAATTATTCTTTGTTTCTTCGAGTTCTGATTGAGTGGATTGAAGATTTTCCTTCGTTTGTCCTAATTCATTCTTCGTTTCTGTCAGCTGTTTTTCTAAATCATTAACTTTCGCCCTAAGGTCCAGTAAGAATTTGCCTTCTATTTTTTGTGTTTTATCAGGCTTTTCTTCTGCCTTTGCCCAGTCTATCGACATTTTCGTTCACACTTTAATTATTTGAACATTAATTGTTTAAATTGATATAATATTATTTTATTAATATATATTAATCTGTTTTATTTTTATGCTTTATAATTTTTTTAAAACT
>CAZZIC010000009.1:0-1718 GCA_964653985.1 uncultured archaeon
AGTTTATTGTTGGGGTAGGTTTCAGTTAGATATTCCTCCATATAAGGAGCGCCCATCTTCTTTTTAATGACAAATTGGAACGTCGCATCTTCTTTCATATATTTTGGTGCTTTTTCAAATAATCGTAGAAATTCATCTCGTCCCTTTCGAAGGGGCGGATTCGTATAAATCCCATCAAATTTAATATCTTTATTTTTAAAAGGTTCAAAATAACTTCCTGTTAGTACTTCGACTCTATCTTGGGAATGAGGTAAGTTAATCTTCACGTTTTCTTTTGTTGACCAGATGGCTCTACGGTTTACATCTGTCATATAAACGGTACTTTCTGGAGCGTTGTATGCTAACACGATCCCAATAACCCCATAGCCGCATCCCAAGTCTAAAAGTAGAGAGGGTTTCTGAGGGATGGTCATATGTTCGATAAAAACTTGTGTTCCTAAGTCAATCTTCCTAAAAGAAAAAATACCTGAGGTCGTTTTAAAGATATAAAGATGCCTTCTTAAGCTTTCTGAGACGGTATATTGTTTGAAAGGAACATCGGGATACCGTGTAGAATAATGCTGCTCTTTTTTCGCCATAATTTTAAACCCTTTTTCTTAGATGGATATTTTTCTTTTAGATTTTAAAAATAATTGACTTATGTCTTAAGTCCTCTTTAATATTTTCCTTATTCTTTTGTCCAAGAGGGATATGTTTTTCGTTCCATAAAGACTTTATTGGATCGGACTATGATCCCTGATTTTGCCTTATAGATGTCCATCGCATTTTTTTCGGCTACTCCAAACCCAATGAGCTCTTTTTTAAGTGTCATGAACGCAACTTTTGTACCTTTTTCAATCCGGGCATCAAGCTGACATACCCCCGCAGCCGCTAAATCTGCTCCATGACATAAGGCATCAACTGCGGAGTCTCTGACATAGACTTTCGGCATATGAGAAACCATCTTCTCCATAGGAGAGATAAATTGCCTGAGATAAAACTCATCCCCTTCTTTTTGATAGATCGTGAATGCATCCTTCAAATCTTGGAGAGTAATAAGATTCTCTTCTTCAGTAAAATGCCCCACTCTTGTCCTTCTTAGTTCAAGCATATGAGCACCCGATAATAATGCTTCCCCTATATCAAAACATAATTTTCTGATATACGTTCCCGCTTCACATCCAACTCTAAATAGCACGAGTTTTTCCCTCACTTCAAGAAATTTATTGTAATATATTTCTCGAACACGTAATTTTCTGGCAACAGATGATTTTAAGGGGGGAATTTGATAAATCTTTCCCGTGAATACATCGATTATCTTTTCAACACGCTTTCTTGGCTCCTCAGAGTGTAATTTCATAATACAGATGTATTCTTTTCCTGCGGAGAGAAGCGCTGAAAGGACCCTTGTAGCTTTTCCTAAAGCACATGGAAGGACGCCAGTTACTTTTGGATCTAAAGTCCCTCCATGTCCTACACTATTAACGCCTAAAATCTTTTTAACCCAAGACACGACTTCATGGCTTGTTGGACCGCTTACTTTGTCAAGATTAATTACCCCATATTCCATAAGTTCCGCTATTGTACGATCTTCGGGGTGTTTCCCATATTTAGGGTCTGTAGAATCATGCGATTTAACCAATAATTGTTCCGGTTCATCAGCGGGTAATTTTAATTCAGATTTAGCCAAGTTAAACACTGTTATTTTTAGATAATAGAGTATTTTAGAAAAAATAAAT
>CAZZIC010000009.1:1818-47458 GCA_964653985.1 uncultured archaeon
AGCCAAGTTAAACACTGTTATTTTTAGATAATAGAGTATTTTAGAAAAAATAAATATTAATGATAATATTTGTTACAATTTTAGGAATAATTAGAAATTCTTAAGACTATCTTTTAATAAAACAAAAAAGAAAATACATATCATTAGAAAAAAAATTTGAAGAATTTAAAATTATATTCGGAAACCGATCTAAAAAGGAAAATCATAATTGATACTGCCCTAGCTGGAGGGCAAAACATTAATAGATTTGAAATTGAGATGCATCGAAGAGGATTATTAAAAGCGGAACCAGTTATGGAATTATATGGAAAATCTTATGGAACAGCTTATGTGGGTGATTTAACTCCTCTGATTTTTGAAGTGGAAAAGCATATCACAGAGGAAGAAAACAAACAATATTTGGTAAAGGATCTTTCTCTGTTAGAACTAATTGAGGTTATATTAATTGAAGCTATATATCCCGAAATTAAGATTGATACTTTAAAATTAGAAATTTTTCTAACTCTATGCAATCAAGAAAGGATGTTTAGAAATAAGGAGCATTTAATGTATGAATTTAACCTATCTGGGACTATTTACGATACAGAAGGATTTTTTCCGGTTCTTCAAAGTTATTTTTATTGTATCGGAAAAATTTTAGTTACTGAGTATAGACACGATTTTCTTATCAATAAAGAATTGTATGAGACGATTGTTTTAAGTCCCACTGAAGGATATAGTGAAAAATATCAATATTTTTCAACAATGGATTAAATTTATTTACAAATTCTTTTTCAGAATGAAGTGAAAAATCTGGCGGGCTATGGGGGATTTTCAGAAAATTCCGAAATGGAATTTTGCTTCGAACCCCCGACCTTCAGGTTAAAAGCTTCAGCCGTGCAACCAGAGTCTGGATGCGTTCTGCTGCGCTACCTGTCTGCGCTAATAGCCCATAATTCTAATCTGAAAGAACACTCGCGCCAAAAGCGATGTGCGAGATTGATACCTTTATTCTAAAATTCGAACTTAAAATAAAGACTCATAATTTAAAATATGTAATAATATAAAAATTTTATTTAAATAAGAGAAGAATGCCTTATCTTTTCATATTCAGTTAGTAATTGAATAGTTCCTATTTAATCAAAATGTTCATAGCCTTTTTTTTTTATTTCAACCGTCTTCGAGTCTTTCTTATAGTAAATCCTTTCCTCTGATATCGCATGTCCAATTTTATAGAGTTTTCCGCCTCTCCCTTCTACTGTTCTTTTCGAAATTTCGAAATTAGAGGGGCTGATCGTAAACAGATGTATGAATTCTTCTCCTCCTCCAAAAATTAAAGAATCAAGAGGAATTTCGTATTTATCGGAGTACTCTTGTGCCTCCTTAGCAATTAAATTGTCATTAAATTTGACTTCAAAGCCGATTTGAGGGTTAGAACGCATCAACTCTCTGAGGGATTTTGCAAGTCCATCCGAAGAATCAATACTTGAGCTGGCTAAGTTCTGCTCGCCAAGTATTAACGCTTCATATCCAACATCAGAAGGGTTGAGAACACTTTCTATAGACTTTTTAAAATCGAGAAAATCATCGATCTTACCTTTTTTATGTAAAAGTATATCAAATCCAACTCCTGTTAATCCAAATCTTTCATTCGCAACTAGTATATCTCCTGGTTTAATACCTTTCCGATGTATGATCTTATAGCTCTCCTGAACTCCAAACACAGTAGGATTTATTACAAGTTCCTTGGTTTTATTGAGATCTCCGCCGAGATACTCTATATTATATGTAGAAATATAATCTAAGAGCCCATCCATTATTTTTTTAAGAAAATCAACGCTTGTTTCCTCTTGAAGTCCAAATGAGAGGATTAATCCACGCGGTTTTACTCCTTTTACGATGAGATCGCTAATGTTCATTAAACCAGCTTTTCTCCCGATTTGATAAGGGCTCATCTGTTTGGGTACATCGGTAGTAGAAACTAACATATCAGAATTTAATACCAGTTCCAGATTTGGACCTTTTATGTTATCAATACATTCTTGTAAGTGAAAAAATAAAGAATCGTCTCTTTTCAAGGGTTTTCCCGTCTTTTTGAAAATGAGTCTCTCTATAAGCTCAATAATTTTAGTCTCTCCGAGATCGCCTAATTTTACACTATTATTGCTCATTGAATATATACCGTCCTACATATAATTTCTAATATAAGAGAATAGACACAAAATTAAAATTATATAATGATTTATAATTTTTGAACTTGAACTCGAATTAATTATCTCCCAAATGCCCCTGTAACTCAGAGGTAGAGTGCCAGATTCGTATTCTCTTCCGTGATTTCCACCAGAAAGAAAGATCTGTTTGCCGGGGGTTCAAAAAATGCGACCGCTTCGGTCTCTTTGAAACTCCCCCCAGGGGCTTTTAATAAAAAATGATAATTAAACTTCTTCAGATTTCATATCTTTCTTAATTAATTGAAGGGCTAACATTCTGAACGCATCTTCTATATTTTCTCCCGTTTTCGCAGATGTTTCTATATATGAGAGACTTAATTCTTCGGCTAATTCTCTCCCTTCCTCTGGACTGACTTCACGATCCTCGACTAGATCGATTTTATTCCCCACTAAGATTAATGAAATTTCCTTAGTGTTCTTTTTGATCTCATCAAACCAATCTTTAACCTTTTCATAGGTTTTCTTTCGTGTTACATCATATACGAGTATTCCCGCTCTCGCATTTGCCAAATAAGACTGGCGAACCCGGGCAAACTGCTGTTGTCCTGCAAGATCCCAAATTACAAAGCGTACGCTACTATTTAAGGTTTCAAAATCACATTCCTTCTTCATGATTGATGTTCCTATAGTTGCCTTATAATCGGTTTCGAACGAATCTTCTACGAACCTGTGTACCATGCTCGTTTTTCCGACCGCACCTTCCCCTCCTAATATTAATTTGTACGCATACTCCTGTGCGTTTGCCTGAATCTTTTGGAGCTTATCTACTTTCCTTTCAAAATGCCCTTCTTCTTCTGCGATTATTTTAGGGATCACAGGGCTCACTGACCGCCCATCGAAAATACGAGAAACCTTTTCAGCGGTCATGTAGGCGTAAGGGAATACAGGATCAACCATTGCCATGGCGTCTAAAACACTTACAAAAACGGCCTCAGGCCCTGCTTCACAAAAAATTAATCGATATTTGTCTGTATCGAATGTTCCTGTTCCAAAAGATCCTGTACTAAATTCGCTTGTTATTCTTTTCAATACCGGCTCTACAAGTGCACTTACTCCGCCGACAATCTCCTCTTCAATTGACTTCTCCGGATAAGAATCCATAATAAGTCCGTCTCTATTCACGATGAGAGCGGCAATTAAATCATCTCCCACTTCTTGTTTGTACCATTTCAATAATGCTTTAAGCTTTTCCCGATCAACTGGCATAATAACACTTTAAAATTTAGTTTCTTAAGGATATAATAGTAATTCTATATATTTTAATTTCTTTTATAAAAAATAAAAATCTCGTTATTTATATTTTTATTTTGGGAAACTCTTTATTCATAATAATAGTAAACCATTTCCGCTTCGATGGAATAAAATGCGAATCCGAATGGATTTACCCATTAATTAAGCAAAGTACATATGATGATAAATTCACAATCTCATTCCTACAAAGGGTTGAATAAAACATATTAAGCATAATTAATTTAAAAACCTAATAATTTTATAGAATAGAAATACTTTTGATCGAGTAATTCAAGCAGAAGTTGCCAAGCCCGGCTAAATGAATAATTATTCAAGCTAACGGCGCTAGACCGAGGCTCTAGTCTCATAGGAGTTCGGGGGTTCAAATCCCTCCTTCTGCACCAATAATACTCTTTTTATAGATTTTTTTATCTTATTCTTAAGCTTTCTCTTAGAAGGTTAAAATTGGACTTTTTTCCTCAAATTCTCCTTATTAGATAATAGCTAATAAATTAAACGTCATATAAACCAACTACTAATAAAACCTCACATTCAAATTTATTATAATAATTCCATTATTATTATGTGTTTAAAAAACATCCAAATTTAATTACGGGATCGGTGTATACAAGATTTATAAATTTAAACTTTTTTCTAACTAACATAAATTAAACCTATGAGTAAAAAAATGGAAAGCGTAGCTAATACTCAGATAACCCAAACAGAGGATGATGAAACTACATTATCCCATGTTAGAAATTTAGCATATAACAGAAGAGCATCCACAATTGGAGAAATAAATGCGCTTTATTATATTAAGGAGCAATTAGATCAAGAAGATATTGAAAATAATGTGGATTATTTTAATTGGTTTAGTGTCCTTAGTATCCTTATACGACTGACCTATATCGTGATCTTTGTTTATCTTATCATGTTTCGACAGATTCTCATAATAATTCTCTTCCTATTTCTTAAAAACATGTTTAAAAGGACTCGAGAATATTCGTTGATCCCACATGAAGATTCTAAGAATGTAGAAGCTAAGGTTCCGGCAAAATATCCCATAAAGAATCGCCCCGTCATAATATTTACTGCCCATTATGACTCTGTTTCCGCGGTTTTACCTTATAAATTACAGACTTTCTTTTTTCTATTTTACAAGGCAATTAGTGTTCTTTACGTAGGATTTATTGGATTTTTAATGGGGTGGTCTTTTTTACAGATGTTCTCTATCCTTCCCCCATCAATGGTATTTACATGGTTAACCATAATTTCTTCCGTTGTGGGAATTGTTATCTCCGTACCTCTTTTATTTGTGGTATTTTATGACAAACCTTCAACGGGTTCTATTGACAATGCAAGCGGGGTCGCGGTTTTATTAGAATTAGCAAAAAAAGTTAAACAAAATCCATTAGATAATACCGATGTTATATTTCTATTTACAGGTGCGGAAGAATGGGGGATGAAAGGGTCTATTCATTATACCGAAGCACACTTTGATAAATTAAATAGAAAGTATGATCTGAACAGTTCAGTGAACATTAACATAGATATGGTAGGAAGTTATATTGGACTATTGGATGAAACTGGATTATTCAAAAGAAAGATTAATTATGAATTAAATGATATCTTAGAATATTCTGCGGAAGAATTGGGAATCCCCATTGAAAAGATTAACAAATTAAAAGCACCTCAAAGTGATTATAAACCCTTCAAAACATTTTCGAAAAAAACTAATGGAAAGTTCCAAGTTGCTTGTTTTCATTCCGATAGGGATAGTAAATATATACATTCTTCACAAGATTCTCCGGATAAATGTTCTTCAGAAATAATGGGAGGATGTGTAGATATCTGTTATAATGCAATCAACATAATGGATGCGAAGTATCTCAAATTAAAACAAGAAGAACTTAGAAAAAATCCGACAATTTCTGCTGTTTGATTTTCGGATTATTCGTAAGACTTGTTACATATTCCTCTATTAAACTCATTCTCTGTTGGGTGTAACTGTCGAGATTAAATTCGGAGCATAATTTGAGTGCTCGGGGGATATATTTTTCAATCCCTCCACGATTCACGGTAAGTATAACTTTGTTATTACATTTCGGACATTTGCCGTTATTCGAGATCGGAGGGCGCCGATATTTTGTATTGCACTTCACGCATCGAAATTCTTGAACTGCAAACTTTCGAAGATTACCTAAAATATCCGGGTTGAAATGGCTCGAAAGTATTTTTTTTGCTACTTTTTTCGCTTCGACTGCCTTAATAATTTTGGCTAAATGGAGTTGAGCCTCGATTTTATCATCCATCGATTTATACGTCTTATAGGCTGTCATTGTAGGACCGGCATTAATATCATCGGTCGGAATATTAAATCCTATATTTTCGTACTGTCCTTCCGAACCTAATCTGCTTTTCACCAACTCAAGTATTTCTTCGATTTCGTGGGGCATTGCATATCGTTCCGTAGCTTCATAAAACTCCAAAGGGTACTTAAATAAGGTATCCACATTATGCGCTTCACTATCAATCTCATTAGGATCTAAAAGAGTCCCTATAACTAGCGTCGCATCCATTCTTCCCCCGATCTTACTCGGTAAATAAAATCTAGAAAAGTTAAGCAGAGGATCTAAGAGGAGCATTAAACCATCCTCATCACCATCGCAGTTACCAGTTACACACATTGATGTCGCTAAATTATTGTAAAGTTTTGATTTTCGAATAGTCTGTACTTCAAAACAATACGATCCATCAAAATTAGAGACATTTTCTATTTTTCTAATCGGATCTAAAACAATATTTTCTTCTTTTTCAAGCAGAATATATTGGTTATTCTGATTTTTAACAATTAATTTACTGGTAAAACCACTCTTAAGAATTCTTTCAGCGTTTTTTCGTTTCTCTAAGTTGTAAATGTTCAATTTTTCTAAAATTCTTAGATCTGGACCTCTTATTGCTATACGATGTACTATTGAGTCTTTAGGCTTTTTTCCTAACTTCTTATAGCGATCAAGTATAACTTTCCCATAATGACCTACTGGAGTAGGTTTTCGTTTTCTAAACATAATTCCAAGAGTACCGAGTAATACCCCAAAATCATATAATAGTTTTTTCGATACCGAATAGAGTAATATGGATTTATCTGTTTTAGGAATTGATCCATCTCCGTCAATGAAAGCTGAAATAAACTCTAAGCGATATTCCTCCGGAAGATTAAAAATAAAATTTGGAATTGTTTTGTTATACGCCCCTTTTCCTAGTTTCCAAGAGTGTGCAAAAAGATATGCGTGAATTCTTCCTGTATGAACTAATTGTCCGTTATCACTTTTAAAATAAGGTTGAGAATCCAATAAATCGATAATTAATTTTCGAACATGTTTTCTTAATATTGGATTAGGTACGCTAAAATTAGTCTGATAACAAGTATTTTCATCCCTAATATACCCTTCAGCGATATAATAACCCAAAAGTCTCATAAGATCAGTAGTAAAAGGAATATACGGTTTTACTATATGATCATCTCTTGCCATACCTAAGACAGCATTATGTGGAATTTCATCCCATTGAAAAACTCCTTCTTTTTGAAGTATTTCAAGATGCGATAAAGGTATCGATTTATACCATTTGGTAGTGAGAGGTTCTTTAAATGGTTGAACAGGTAATAAACTAATATAGAATCGTCTTATATTTTGCTGGATTCTTTGGTATTCTTTTTGGGATACACCTAAGAGAGGAACTTCTTTAGCATAACTTAATAATTTACTTCTTATCCAGTTAGATGCTTTACGTAGTCTCAATTGATGTTTAAAATTCTTAAATTTATCGGTATTTGGAAGCTTTAGTGCTAATTCTTTGAGAATATTAACATAAGAAGGGGGTTTGTTAACTGGTAATTTAATTTTAGAGAGTATTGGAATTTTATCATTGACTTCAAGTTTAGAGGCTGTAATTTTCTCTAAAGATTTCATTTCACTATTCCAAACCAATGCTGAATGATGTGGTGTCATAGTTATTGTCCGTCCAGTTTTGGTGGTTACTTTAATCCAGGATTTACTTTTTCCTTTGATCCAATGCTTAATTGGCTGCATAATTGGTTTCATTTTATTAGGATCGATACTAACAGTTTTCCACTCTGGATAAATATTTTCAATTTTTTGAGTTCCATAATCATCTATTATCTCTCTTTTTGCCCCTCTTTCGATTATATCTTCAATTATCTTTTTAATCGGTTTTAATATTAATTTTTTTTTTTTACTATCCCATATAAGTATTTCTTCAGAACCATGTAAACAATTCCTCCTTTTAGCGGCGTGCCAGTAGGGGTGGGCATAGATAGACCTAGCTGGTGAAAAACCTATGACTCTACCAATTACTCCTGCACTTGTATGAGGTGCTAACCCTACCATGAGGTGTCCTATCAGATCCTTTCTTCGCGAAACATGGTAAAATGGGTGCATTTTATAAAAATATTCAAGCTCATCATCGATAAAATTTGCGACTTTCACGAAATACTCTGCGCTGTCATCTGAAAGGAGGATATCTTGCACCTTTAATTCAAGAATTTGGCTTTTACTTGTAAGGGGTCTTCCCTGAAAATCGTGAGTATATCCCAAATCATTTAGTTTTTCTACGGATACTCCTATTTCCTTTGGTTTAAAGTGGGTTAGAGGAATATCCGTGGCATCATATCTAATCTCAGCAGTTTTATATACCAAAACATTATTTTTTGCCCTTAAGAGTCCTTTTTCGACAGGCTCGGGGATTTTATATTTACTGGTAAGCCCAAAAATGCCCTTAAATCTGTTGGGCATTGAAACCTTATATTTATTTAGGATGGAGTTTACATGATTTTTGATGTTAAAAAGGGCATCGCTTGACGTATTGAGGTAGCCATTACATTGAGGACATGTGTCTTGGTATGTATCAAATAATTTATTACAGTTTTCACAGATTTTCATGACTTCTGTATGAGCGCCGCATTTTTCACACTTATTAAATATAGTAGTTTTGCCGCAATCGGGACATTTTTTTCTGCATACATCGATTTTAACTTTTCCTAACTCGATTGCTTTTTCTACTAATCGAGAGTTCCCTACTTTATCACTAAGGGGAAAAAGAGTATGGATTCCCTTCATTGTTTTTCTCTCCGATTTCTCTGGTCTTCCCATGCGTGTACCCATATAATAAGGTGCTTTGTTCTTAATTTCAATAAGGGAAAACTTGGAAAAATATTCAAATATAGTCTCCTCCTCCGAGGGTGAGATAATTTTATTTTCCTCAAGATTGAAAATTTCTTTATAGATCATGTTCATTGCTTTACTAAAATAAATAATCCCATCTCTAACCTGATGTTGTATAAATGCTTTCTCCAATATCTGTTTTACTTTTGGTTTATTCGAGAGACTTAAATTACCTTTTTCAGGATCAAAACTTTCCAGAAAGCAATCCCTTAACTCTTTGAGTTCCTTTGTGGAAATATTTCCCCAAAAATCCAAATAAGCGGGATGGAGCGGGATTTTATGCTCCTTAGAAATTAATATCGCTTCTTGGGCTGTAGGAATATTATGGAAAGGATCCTTCACATAGGACTCTTGCTTTTTATTCACTTCTTCCTTTTGTTTTAAGGCATTTTCTAATTCAAGAGCCCACCATTCTTCTACATAACCTGAAGGAATAAACTTGTGGTTATTTTCTACAAACTCTCCTGCCCCAAACAGTATATCTCCCAAGAACAAAATCTCCTCAACTTCTGAGAAGATCTTTTTTGCTTTTCTGGGATTATTAATTTTTTTTACATCGCCATTTTTAAGTTTCACTATTGGGGGTTCAATTACACTGACGGGACAGATGCTCGCGCTTTTTCCGGGCCTTTCAATCCGTAATTGGGTTCCTATTGCCACAAAATCATCGAAAAGAGCCATCGTCGATGGATGAAACCCTGCTGCTGCCAATCCTGTATTTCTAGACCTTCCGTATCTTATTCTATGTCCTCCTTTTCGAGAGGGAAAACTAAAAACAGGACGACCAGCTATGATATCAGCAACATATTTAAAATTAGGTGCTACCTTAACTAATTCCTTCTTACAAAAATCATCCTTTGTAGCAGTTTGAGGTGATTTTTTTTCTTTATGAGAAATATTTTTTAATTCTTTTAACCAGTTCCATCCCATCAGGTTCATATTTTTTGCTATTTTTAGCAGTTTTGGAGCTTTAAGTAGAATTCCATCATTGAGAACCAAACATGCCCCTCCCCGGATATTATTGGTCTCAACCCTCGGGAGATTTCTGAAGGCAGATACCTCTTCTTGCTCTGTAGAATCTCCATTTATTTCGACAGGGAGATGATCTACAGCAAATCGAAGCTCATCATTTGAGGAGGGGTACTGAAGATGTCCGCTCCGTCCGTATAATTTTACTTCTTCCACATATCTCCCGATCTCTGCCTCGGTTGCTTTATATTTTGGGATGTCTGACTTTTCTCTTACATAATCTGCAATCAAAACACATAATGCCGCAGTTGTACCCCCAGCAGCTCTGATTGGACCCGCAAAATAGAGAGATAAATATTTATTACCTTGGGAATCATTTCTAATTTTAATTTTCGAAATACCCTCTAGTGGGGCACTAACGACTCCCATAGTCTTAATAGCTAATCCTACCCGGATAGCACGCTCAACACGGTCATCTAATTTTTCTATATTTCCGATTTTTTTCTCTAAGATATCGCTTACTATACGAAAAACAATTTCATCATCTGATTTGCCTTCCGATTTCAATTCCAAAATTTCATTTGCAACCCCCTCCGGACCAACGAGTTTCTCAACTCTGCCAGCCAAATCTTTTGCTTGAGGGGACTCAATGCTAAGTTCTGGATCTAATCCTTTTTTTCTTGCTTCATTTGCAATATCATACGCTTGATCTACTTGTCTTTGGAGCTGTTCGAAATACTCCTTCATTTGTTTACTCATTTTTACCATATTTATTCTCCTCTATCCGCTGTCAGCTTAAATTTGGAATTAAACTCTAATTATATTATTTTTATGCCTTGAATGAAATAAATTAAATTGTTTCCTTGTTAATACTATTTTATATTCCAATATTAATATGAAGACCTTACCAAATTACTTATTTAATTACCTCTCTTTATATAAAAGAAAAAATATTTTTCCTTTAATAAGTACCAATTTATTTTGTGATCACATATTACTAGATTAATTCGAAAAAGAGCGAGAAAATGGAAAAACCTATACAAATTAATATAAGATCGCATCTAATCAATAAATTTGCTCAAGCTGGCATCAATTTAACTCCGCCGAGTCTGAATTTAATCCTAGATCTCGATGATCCAATTGAGAAAGGTAAAAAACTCATTGAAAAGAGTAGTACTATTCCTGAATTTAATAGCCATATAACTTTAGATATACTGCAAAAAATTGATGATGATGAGATTCATTCCCTCCTAAAAGATTATCATGAAAAATATCCTGAATTAAAAAAAGGGAATTCTACTCCAGATTTGGGCTCAGAAATTGAGGATTTAGAGCAATTAGTAGAGGAAAAATTAGCTAAAGAAATTGAAATTCAATCTAGTTCAGAAAAACCCACTAAAGAGAAAACTGTTTCAAAAACAGAAAGGGAAGATATTTTATCCAATAGAAAGGAAAACCCCTCAGAAAGAATTAAGGAGAATAGCCCTGAATCTATCGAGGTTCTTAAGAAGAAAAAAAAATCTAAAATGAAAGAGAAAATCCCCTCCAAATCAGAAAATAAAATTCATGGGGGCTCTCAAAAATCCATTTTCTCTATGAATGCGATAGCCAAGGATTACGATGCTGATTTAAAAATATTAAGAGATCCAACAGGACAAATCTGGACTTCGGGGGATTATGAAGATTTTTATGAACTGATGACTGATAAATTTACTAAATTAAAAAGTTTAATGAAAAAAAGACCTGGAGCGTCTGCCGCAACGAATATAATTAATTTGAAGCGATTAAATGATGATACCGATGTGACAGTTATGGGACTTATTGATGGAATAAGACAGACAAAAAACGGACACTACTTCATGACTCTGGAAGACACAACTGGTAATATAAATGTGTTAATTAAAAAATATATTGACCCTCCCGAATTTAAGAAGACTGCGGAGGGACTAATCAATGACCAAATGATTTTGATAAAAGGGTTATATCGTCCGGGAGAGAAAGGAAAAAGAGGGATTATTTTTGCTGAGGAGGTTTATAAAATAGATATCCCTATGAGTTATGATTTCTCTCTGTCTGAAGATCCTCTTTCAGTTGCTCTTTTATCCGATTTACACGTAGGGAGTAGAGAATTTGAGGAGAAATTATGGGATAGATTTATTGATTTCTTACACGGAAGATTTGGCTCTAAACGAGAGAAAGAAATAGCGGGAAGAATAAAATATATAATAATTAATGGAGATTTGGTGGATGGAATTGGAGTTTATCCTAATCAAGAAAATGACTTGGTTATCTCAGATATTTATAAGCAATATGAAAAAGTTGCTAGTCTTCTTTCAGACGTTCCTGATTATATTAAAATCATCTATAGTCCTGGAAATCATGAACCTGTAAGAAATGCAATTCCCAGACCGGCAGTTAATAAAAAGTACACGAAAGATCTCTTAGATTTAGGCGTTGAATGTGTGGGTAATCCTTGTTTGATTCAGACTCATAATGTAAAAAGCTTAGTATTCCACGGGGATAGCCTTTTGGATCTTAACCTTTTGGTTCCGGGATTAGAAAATAATCGTCCCGAAAAAACCATGAAAGAATTACTTCTTTGTAGACATTTGGCCCCGATATATGGTAAAAAAACCCAAATCGCCCCTACCACCAAGGATTGGTTGGTCGTGGACGAAATACCTGCAATCTTTCATTGTGGGCATATTCATATTAATGGTCTGGGCGAACATAGAGGAGTACAATTAGTTAATTCAGGATGTTTTCAAGCTCAAACAGACTTCATGAAAAGTTTTGGAATCCAACCTACTCCAGGAATAGTGCCCGTAGTTGAGTTAGATACTTTAACACCCTATTCCATTAAACTTAAATGAAAGTTATCAAATATTTATCTATAGAATGCAGAGGAACTAATAGTATATGAATCTTAAAATACCCAGAGAAAATAAATCTGAATTTTTGTTGTATACTTGGAAGATAATTGATCTCCCCGAAATTACTTTCCAAGATCTGCTTTATACTATCTCATTTGAATTATTCTTAATGACTCCCGAAAAAACAGTTAATTTTATTAAAAAGGCATTAAAAAATAATTATTTAACAAAGGACTCTGAAAATAATTTAAAGCTATCTCCCTCATTTCAAAAAAAATTGGATGACTGGCAAGAAAAAAGAAGGCAGAGTATCTTAACTAAAATTTCTCAATCCAAGAAACAAGAAGAAACTATTAAATCTCTCAATAAAGCTAAAACTACTGACTTTAATACCTTAATAAAAGCATTTACTGATAAAGATACGTTGAATCGTGCCGTTACCGTATCTGATGCATCGATAAATATTCTCAAATTAGATGAAAATGAAGGAATTATAGAAGCTAAAATATCGGGTTCACAAGAAGAACCTTATACAGTAAAAATAGATACAACTCAGCAACTATTAAAACATAATTGTGGGGATTATATAAAGAGAAGAGCTGCGAATAAAAAATTCTGTAAACATTTAGTAAAACTCTTTTTAATGATAAAATCCAAAAATGAGAATAACGCGATTTACTTCTTAAAAAAAATATCGGAAAATATAAATAATTGGGAATTTCTAGAATAGGCTCTATATCAGCTTTTTATAAATATTATTTTTGATCCGTACCTTATTTGATTGTAAAAACACAGGCTTATAATCAAGAATGGAGTTTATCATATCTATTGTACAGAGAGCTTTCTCAAGTGTATCAAAATCAATATCAAGCCTAATTATTTTTGTGAGACCATAATGTCCCATACTACGCTTATTAGCCGAAATAATTCCTGCTGCGTTAAGATCCTTTATATAGTCACTTAACCGTCTTCTTGTTAACCCTCTAACACCAGGAATTTTATTTGCTAATTCCGAATGAACTTCGTAAATATTACCGCTTATAATTAAATGCTTAGGGTCAAATTTCCTAATGAGATATATAGCGGTTAATACCACTTGTGCTTGTAAAGGCATTCCTTTGATATATTCCATGATATGATCTTGCTCTAATTCATTTTGAGCTTTATTAACATGAGCTTCAGTAACTAACTTATTATGGGTGCTCTGTGCGATCTCACCTGCTTTCTTTAAGATCTGCATTGCTTTTCTAGCATCACCATCTTCCTTCGCTGCGATTGCGGCAATTTTCGCAATCACCCCTTCTTTAAGAACTCCCTCATAAAATGCCATTTCTGCCCTATCGTTAAGAATATCTCTAAGCTGGTTGGCATCATATGGGTGGAATGTGATATTTTCCTCTCCTAAACTCGATAAAACTCTTGGATCTAAGAATTCTTTAAACTTTAACTTATTAGAAATTCCTATCACACAAGTTGAACACTTATCTAGATTTTCATTAATTCGAGTCAAATCATACAGTATTTCATTCCCGCCTTTTGTATCTGCAATAAGATCTATCTCATCTAAGACTAAGAAACATACCGTATCCCCAATTTTATTATCTAACAACCCTAAAAGTTTTTTATAAATTGTGTCTTTTGGTAAACCAGTTGGAGGAATTTTCTCCTCTCCTATAATAGTATTATAAATATGAGCAAGAATTCGATAAGGGGTTGAAACTATAGAACAATTTATATAAATCCACCAAGGTTTTTTTGCTACCGAATAGCGAGCCAATTTTTGACTTACATATCGAATGGTGGCTGTTTTTCCAGTTCCCGTCATTCCATAACAAAACAAATTTGGTGGAGTATCTCCAGTAAGAGCACAAGCGGTCTTTTTTGCTATCTTTTCTATCTCATTATTACGATGAGGTAGCTCATCAGGAATATAAGAAGGCTCTAGAGCGCTTCGATTCTTAAAAACTTTTGGTCCATTAAGATATTCCTTATAAAAATGATCAATACTAAATGGATAATTATTATCTGGGTTATTATCTGAATTTTTCAACACTTACTAACACCTTTTAAAAATATAAATTTCCACCAGAAATAGTTCATAAACTCCATTTGGACAATAGGATATTGCCTCTAATTTGCGTTTTTATGAATGCATTAAATTAATAATTTCGAGTGGAAACTTGATAGAATTTATATTCATACAGAATATATAAAGTTACATATTAACCGACAAATTATCAGAGAAACCTTAAGATTTTAATATTTCATTGGGTAAATTTGAGCGGTATTTTATTATATTCTCAGGGTTTGATTAAAAGATAATTATTTACTGAGCAATATTATTAACATTTTATTAATTACTTTTTATAAGAACGTGAAAAAATTTTTGATCAGAATTGATCTCAAATAATTAGCTTCTATTAATCGAGATCTTGATCATTTTGATAAAATATTATTTTGATGTTAAATTATCTTGAAGAAATATAGTTACTTCAATTAATTGAGAGCTCAACAAGCGGTAAATAATAATGAATGAGATAGAAAATACAGAAGATGATCATATAATGGAAGGGATCAAAATAGAAGAACGGAATAAAAAGGTAGCATTTCGTTTAGCGATTATTTTTGCTTCATTAATCTTTGCGCATTTCATTATTATTTCAATTCTCTATACCTCCGCTGACTGGATCGCCAATTTAATTTTTTCATTATTATTTATCGTACCTGGATATCTTTCAAATGCGGGTATGGTTATTGTTGGGGGAGGAAAACCAATAGATGGAGGAAAAAATTGGAGAGATGGCCGTAGAGTTTTTGGAGACCATAAAACAATAAATGGTTTCATTAAGGGACCTTTATTTATTGGAATTCCATTGAGTCTTGGATTATTTTTCCTTTTTATGGGATTATGGCCTTTTATTGCAATAATTCCTGAATTAGGAACAGAAATGGGTATTTATGAACTTTATAATGATGTTACTTATTACAAATACTATTTTATTGGGGGAGATTTCCCAATAGGGATACTTGTATTAATTCTGAGAATCGTTTTATGTAGTTACGGGGCTGCATTTGGAGATTTAATTGGGAGCTTTCTAAAACGAAGATTTAATATATCAAGTGGTCAGCCATTTTGGCTTGTAGATCAACTTGATTTTGCTCTCATGGCAATTTTGTTTACCAGTATTCCTTCATTGATATTACCATCCATTTTTAGATTGGCCAATGTTCAAGTAATTCTCTTTTTGATTATTTTAACCCCCTCGGTGAGTATTCTCTCAAATACGATAGCCTACTTATTGGATTTAAAGGATGTCCCTTGGTAAATAAATCAAAAAAACAACTAAGCTACTTTACATTCTAATTTTATGGTATTTGTGAAGCAAGAAACCGAAATAAATTCGTTTAGGATTAAATTAATTGTTTTGATATAATCCCCATTTCTTCCAATCGCAATTCCTCTTTCCTCAAAGGTTTGGAAAAGCAGTTCGATGTGTATTAAATCCTTATTAAACATAATCAAATTAAATTCTTTAATTGTAAGATCTGGAAAGAGACTACAAATAAGATCCTTAAATTTTCTTTCAGTTTGAATAATGAGCAATTTTTTATGCAAATCGCTTCTTAATTTATTTTTATATCCCTTTGCTTCTTTGTAATCATTCCGATTTACAAAAAAGAAGATAAATGGCGAAAAATCCTTACAAATAATAACGTTAGTTGGAACAATTTTAGTAAGATCGAAAAAATAGATCATATATCTAAATTCTTCATTCGAAATTTTTTTAGATACCTTTATATGGCGGGATAAATAGTCTTGTCGTTGCTCATCGTCAGTTAAAAGCATTACTATAAAATCATAATTTATTAATTTAAACTCCGAAAAAAACACGTTTTAAAGGAACATTTTCTTTTTATACTTAGTCTTAGATTAATTAGATGATATAATATGAAGAAAAATTATGAGTTTTTGGAGCATACAGCAGATGTTCAGATAAGGGCGTGGGGTGAAAATCTAAAAAAGGCTTATGAACAAGCAGCTTTAGCGCTACAAGCTACAATATCACCCAATACTGAGAAAATTGACTCAGTTTCAAAGAAAGAACTAAAAATTACGGCAGAGGATCGGGAAGCCCTTCTATTTGATTTTCTATCTGAATTCCTTTATATCTTTGACGTGGAAAAACTTATTTTTGGAAATATTAAGGTAGAGAGAATTGAAAAGACCAATGATGAACTAACTTTAGAAGCCATCTTATATGGAGAAAAATTTAATCCTGATAAACATGAAATTGGGACAGAGGTAAAAGCGATAACTTACTCCTATATGAAGATCGAAGAAAAAGAAGATAAAACAGAAGTCGAAGTAGTTTTTGATATTTGAACCGCTATTTATTATCCTTTTATAACACCTAAAGGAATTAATTTTACAATTTTTTCAATAATTCCGAGATCACTGCTAATCTGGACTACTTCATGAATATCCTTATACGCTTCCGGAGCTTCTTCTGCTATTATTCTCATGTTATTCGATTTAACTAATATCCCGTTCTTGTATAACTTTTTTCTAACTTGATTTCCCCAATATTTCTTTTTTGCCTTGGCTCGTGAAATTAATCTTCCGCTACCATGTGTCGTAGAGCCAAATGTTAATTCCATTGAATTTGGCTTCCCAACACATAAATAAGATGCAGAACCCATTGTTCCCGGAATTATTACTGGTTGACCAATAGCTCTGTATTTTAAAGGAATTTCAGGATGTCCTTGCGGAAAGGCTCTCGTGGCGCCCTTTCGATGAACATTTAAAAATCTTTTTTCATTCTCTACTTCATGTTCTTCTTTTTTTAAAATATTATGACAGAGATCATAAACTAATCGTATTTTTGCTTTATTTAGATATTTTTCAAATGATTCTCGTATCCAATACGTTATTAATTGCCTATTTACAAATCCAAAATTCGCAGCACAAGCCATTTGTGAAAGATAATTATTTCCCTCTTTGGTATTTGCTGGTACAGAAGCTAATTCTCTGTCAGGAACTTTAACTCCGTATTTTTTCATACTTTTCTCCATGGTTCTCAAGGAATCCGTACATACTTGGTGCCCCAAAGCCCGTGATCCTGTATGAATCATAATCATGATTTGATTTTCATCATGGATATTAAATTTTTTGGCAATTTCTTCATTATAAATTTCCTTTACTTTTTGAATCTCAATAAAATGATTTCCGCTTCCTAAAGAACCAACTTGATTAATTCCCCGATTTTTAGCTTTTCCAGAGACCAAATTGGCATTTGCATTCTCAATTTTACCATGATCTTCACAAAATTCTCTATCTTCTTTGTATGCATAATCATTTTCAACACACCATTCCATACCATTATTTAATATTACCTCTAATCCAGAAGAATTGATATTTAATTTTCCTTCAGAACCTAAGCCTGACGGAATTTCATTATATATTAAATTGAGAAGTTTTGGTAAATATGGTTTTACTTCGTCTTCAAACAAATTTACATTTAATAACCTCACTCCACAATTTATATCATATCCAACACCTCCGGGAGTTATCAAACCCGATTCGCCGTCAGTACCTGCTACACCACCGATACAGAAGCCATACCCTTGATGAGCATCAGGTAATATCACTACATATTTTTTTGCTCCCTTTAGGCACGCAACATTACTCATTTGTTCTAAAGTACGATCTTGGAAAATAAAATTAAGAATCTGCTCACTTGCAAATATCCGTACAGGAACTTCCATCTCGAATTTCTCAAGTTTTCCATAGACACGAGAAAACAAAGTCTTCTGAGGAAATTCGTACGTATTCATAGAGATTTTTTTAAGATTCAAACCAAGATCCATAAAAGAAAATAAATAATAAGAACATAAAATTTTGTTGGTATTAGTATACCTTTTTAAAGAGTTCAGAAAAACAGCCTTAAAATTCCATGGAAGTAAAAATGAAAGAAATTATTTAATTTCAATGAACTTTAATAAGCCAAGTTCATCCAAATTGTCAATTATCCTCTGTGCAGAAGTTTGTGGAATTCCGGCATCTTCTGCTATTTCTGATACTGTGTGGAATCCATCCGCTAAATGTGCAATCTTATATTCTTTTTCATCTAAAAATCCTTGAGTTATTACTTGTGTAGGTAATCTTTTAGAGGTCCATTCTGGTTTCTTGTCGGAAACTTGACGTAAATCATCTTCTGATAGGACTAGTCCTTTTTTTGCAATCTTACTCTGAGTTTTCTTAAAATCTTTTTTGAAGATCTTCAATATGGGAATCTTTAGAGCCACTTCGGCAACTTTCCCATTTTCAAGAAGTTTATCGAATTTTTCCTCAAATCCTCTAAAGATTCTTACATCTCCGGACCAAGATTCCAGTTTATCATCGAATTCATCGAGAAACATATCTATTACTTCATTTAGCTTTTTATGCATAATTTTGGAGTCATCATTTTTATCAGCCGCAGCTGTTACTAATACTCCTTCTTTGAAGACCAACATTAAATAAAAAACTTGCATATCGATGACCTTTAATTCTCCCGAACCTTTTGAAAATTCAACACTAAAATCCTTAAGTGCTGTTAAAAACCCAGAAACCAGATCTTGGTTGAATTCAATGGATCCATACTTACGATGGATTAAACAAATTCCTGTATGCGAATGTATTAAATATAGATTGTGAATCAAACTTTAATTTTCCTCCTAAAATACTTAATGATTGCCTAATAAGGGCAAAAAAATTACTAACAAAATCTTCATGCTTTTTTTAAAGCTTAATTACTTAATAAAAATTTTATAATATAAAATTAATCTAAATTTACGAACGATATAATTTTAATTAAAAGAAAAAGGTGTTATATTGGATTGTCTTATGTTTTTTATGTGACGGTGCCAACCTTAGAAGAGGGTGAAAAAATTGCATCTATTTTAGTTGAAGAAAAGATTGTGGCTTGTGTGAATATTCTCAAAAATATTTTTTCCGTTTATAGATGGAAGGGAAGAATTGAAAAAGATACAGAACACCTTCTCTTAATAAAAACTAACGCTAAAAATAGCGAAAAACTTATAAATAAAATTGAGGAAATTCATAGTTATGAAACCCCTGAGTGTATTGGCTTCAAAATCGATAAGGGGTCAAAAGATTATTTAAAATGGTTAAATAGAGTTGTTGAGTAAATATATGTCATTTAATATTTTTAGGTTAGACTGGATTTTAATTGATTCAATAATTATTATATTACTCGTATTTCTTTTAATTATAGTAAAAATTTTTAAGCGTACACATAGATGGAGAGGTCAATTTTCTAATACAGAGATAGAAATTTATAAAAATCACTCTTTTAAAGAAGTGAACATCTTTTCAAATCTATTCCTCATAAAAAATAAGCTAAATCCTAAAGAGGGTAAGACACCTACTATAGTTCTTTTACATAAGAGTTATATTAGTAAGTTACCGATTAGTTTAGTTGAAGCATTTTCCACCTATGGATACAACGTATTAAACCTTGAGCAAGGATTCACCTCCTTGAGGAGATCTTTTCTCAAAAAAGAGCACTTTGGAGAACTTATTATTGAAAAAATTGGTGATATTTTAGAGTTCTATAAAGATAGAGGATTAATTGATGATATTAATTTCGCTTTAGTGTCTTTCAACGAATCCTCTCTTCCCTATTTTAAAGCTTTAAAGGATCCACAATGTCAACAACTTTTACTAATAAACCCAAAAAGTAATCATAGGAATCTATCAGATATGAGAAAAATATTTCAAAATGAGAAAAATAAAAAGACCCTTTCTTTGATATTCAGTGAACATAAATATTTATTTCCTAATGATGATTACAAAGTCTTTTTGGAGGAATTTCCAACTCTTGAAAACGTCATAGAACTTGTTAAGAACTCTTCCAAAACTTTTAAGAATTATGAAACGATTTTATTGGGGATTTTACTAAAATTTTTGAAGTAATAAATTTTCTTAGAGAGGGAGCATTTAATAAATAAATTGTTGCGAATTCATTTCAAGAAATAATAGTCTTTTATTCTTATTATGGAAAAAATTTTATTTAGTAATGATTGATATTATTGAGAAAATAAAGAAAACCTAATGTTAAAACATATATGGCTAATTCAGAGATTTTAAGAGAGCATTATAAGAAGGTTTTATATTCAAAGACAACTTGGGATTTAATAAATTCAAAACGTGAGAATGCAATAAAGATATTAGAAATTTTATCTCAAGTGGAAGTAAAACCTTATGCATATGGAAGTATCGCCCGAGGAGATATGAATAAAGATAGTGATATTGATATAATTTTTCTAAAGAAAGTCCCTCCATTTAAAATAGAATTCATATTATCCGAAGCAGGATACAAAAACTATAGAAGGGAGTTAATAATGGCAACTCCTAAAGACTCTATAAAACTTTATATTTATTTAAGCGAGTTGGAATCCTTAACGATACCGTTAACTCCTTTAGATAAAACTTCTACCGAGTTTTATGATTTTGGCGGGAAGGTTAATTTAAAACAACTTAAGGCAAATAAAAGAGTACCGGGAGTTGATAAACGATTAATCTTTATTAAGCCAACTTCAAAGGGTCATAAAGAATATTCTATTTTTAATCGGGAACACTTAATCGCAAAAGAATTAAAAATAAGTATAGATACGATAAATGAAAGAAAAAATGTTCTCCTTAGAAGAGAAAAACATGGTAGAACTGGAGTGTTTTTAAAAAAAGAACTTTCTCGAAATGAAACTCCCTATGGGGTACTTAATAAATTAGCAAGAAAAAACTCAATTGTCCGGAAAATGTTATGAGGAGAAACAACAAAAACCACTTAGTAAAATCAAAAGGAAATACCTTCTTTTATGAAGATAAAGGGATTCCCAAAGGATGCGAGTACTGTCTAGAAGGGGCTAAGGTAGTATTGTTTATTAACGGAATATGTCAAAGACCCCAGCATTGCAGATGGTACTGTCCAATCTCAAAAAAAAGAAGAGGTAAAAAAGAAACATATGCAGACGAAATACAAATCAACACAAAACGAGAATTATTGGAAGAGATTGAGAAAATTGATGCAAAGGGCATGAGTATCACGGGAGGAGAGCCTCTCAGTAAAGAAAATATTGGAGAAACCCTTGCCTACATCAAATTCGTAAAAAAGGAAAAAGGTCCACGTTTCCATATTCATCTCTATACAAATGGGATGAATTTTAACGATGACATAGCTCAAAATCTTTCTGTTGCGGGGCTTGATGAGCTTCGTTTTCATCCCCCAAAAGAGAAATGGCATATCATAAAATTTGCTTTACATAGAGGAATGAATGTTGGAGTAGAAGTACCTCTCATTCCAAATCAATCCTATGTTCAAGAATTGGAAAAAAATATTCTTTATTTAGATAAAATAGGAGCAGATTTTGTAAATCTTAATGAATTTGAAATTTGTTTCCCAAATAGTGAAGCATTAAAAAAACGTGGTTTCAATATAGAAATTAACTCTATAGCTTCTGTAGAGGAGAGTAAGGAGATGGCATTACAACTCATTGAAGACCTATCAAATAGAGTGGCCTTGAAACTTCATTTCTGTCCGATTGTCGCAAAAGATTTTTATCAATTAAAGAATCGCTATTTCCGTAGGGCAAAAAATATTAAATTACCGTTTGAAGTAGTATCACAAGACGGGCTCCTCCTTTATGCAAGGGTCTTTGGTTCAATAAAAGACATCAAGGGTTTATACGATTATTTAATACTCGAGTTTGAGCTGCCAAAAAAATTAACCGTTAAAAAAGAAATGGAGATTTACCTACCCATATATGTTGTATTGGAAGAGGAATTTATTCAAATTCTTAAGAGATTTGATTTAGAATGTGAGATAGTCGAGAAAACCCCTTTTAGAAGAGAGAAATATTATCAAATTACTGAAACAACACCCTTAAAAATATTCAAGGATTTCTATGAATGGAGTTAAAATTACAAAGGTCTCAAGAGCGGATATTAATCGGATTTATAAAATCGAAAAAGAGGTTTTTAAAGATAATGCTTTTACCAAATCTCTGCTAAATAACCTTGTGAATAAATCACTCTATTTCTTAAAAATAGTAAAAGGATTATTAGGTAAGATCCTTGGATTTATTATCGTTATAAAAGATAGAGCAGATAGGGCCAATCTAGTCAATCTTCTTATCTTTCCCGATTATCAAAGAAAAGGTCTCGGTGAGCTCTTGTTATCTAATGTTATCAAATTGATTAAATTACACCACCCAGAAATAGGTAAAATTGTATTGAATGTCAAAAATTCAAATCAGAGAGCTATAAAACTCTATCAAAAATTTGGGTTTCAAATTAAAAATGAATTAGAAAATTATTATGAATCTGGGGATAACTCCTTTTCTATGGAACTTGATTTAAATACCAATCTTTAACTAAAAACTTTTATATCAAAACTTTTATGTTTAAGATAAATTTGAACTATATTTTTTAAACAATATTATTGAAATTTTAAAGGAGATGAATTAATTTGCCACAATTAGATGATGAGTTAAAAAATGAAATTACCCAAGGAGTAAAGTTAAATAAAGTTGACGAGAACGAGATTAAAAAGCGCGAAGAAGAAAAGAAAAAGCGTCAAGAAGAGCTCGAAAAACTCAAAAAGGCTTTAGAAGAGAAGGGTTAAAGGGTAATATTATATATTTTTTGTTAATCTCTTTTTTTTATCTTTTTTTATCATACACACTCGTGTGTTTTCTTTTTTCAGAATTAATCTTATTTGCGAGGTTTGATTTTATTATTTAACGTCTTAAATAAATCTACGCGGGCTGAGAGAAGAAAGTGAAAATATTAGAACAGAATCTGAAACAACATGAAATAACCGTTCAAGTACAAGATCTAAATGATTTATGGACCCTTTATAATATCATCTCAAAGGATGATGAAGTGTCCGCTCTGACGCAAAGGAGAGTCGTTATGAAAGAAGGAAGCACCGGAGAGCGTAAATTGATGAAATTAAAACTTAAAGTTGAAGATGTTGCGTTCCATGAATTCTCCAACAGATTACGAATAAAAGGAACCATTATTGAAGGTCCTGATGATTTTGTTTCCTACGGTTCCTACCATACGATAAATTTAGAAACCAATCAAAATATTACTCTTATCAAAGACGAATGGCTAAGAACCGATCTAAAACGCTTAAAAGAAGCCTCTAAGTTACAACCCAACTTTAATTTACTGTTTATCGCGATGGAAACAGGATTAGCAAATATCGCATTAATAACAAATTATAGCCATACCAACATCGCAACGATTAAACGAAGTATTCCTGGGAAAAGATACGAACAAAAATTTCGAAATACAATGTTAAAAGATTTTTATGAAGATGTTAAAACTGTTCTTGAACAAAAGGCGAAGACTAATGATCTTAATCTTATTGTGATTTGTGGTCCCGGTAATCGAAAAGACGATTTTACGAAATTCCTAAGAGAGAATTCCGATGAGGATTATTTGAGTAAGATCCGCGCTATTCATGCGAGTTCTGGAACAGAAAGTGCGATTTATGAAACACTTAAGTCTCAAGAACTGCAAAAATTCAAAGAAAAAGCTAAAATTCTTGAAGCAACGGAAAAAATAGAAGAAGTTATGAAAATGTTGGGTACTGATCCCGATCTTGTAGCGATTGGAATGGATGAGGTTTCTACAGCCGCACAAATGGGGGCTATCAAGTTACTTCTGTTAGTGGATTTGATGATAAGAGGTTCTTCTAAGGAAAACAAACTTAAAATTGAAGAAATAATAACTAATGTGGAAAATACTGCCGGAGAAGTAGAGATCTTGAGCAGTCAACACACCGCTGGAGAACAATTGATGGACTTAGGTTCAATTGTGGCGATTTTACGGTATAAATTTTGAATTCTTATGTCGTCTAATATTGTTCATGTAGATAAAAAATCGGAGATCCCTCTATTCGGGTTAGATTTTCTAGGTATAATTGATAGGGGGACCAATATCATCGAATTAAAACCGATTACGCTCTGCAATCTCCAGTGCAAATATTGTTTTGTAAGCGCAGGGGCTTATCAAACTAATTTTATTGTGGGTCCCTCCCTTCTCGTAGAACAAAGCTCTAACTTGGCAAAATTTAAAGGAAATAAAGATTTGGAGATACATCTTGCACCCTACGGAGAGATCCTTCTTTACCCGCAGTTATTTGATTTAATTCAAAACCTATGGAAGATAAAGGGGATTGAAACTATTTCTATGCAAACAAATGGCCTTCTTCTCTCTCCAGAGGTTGTGCAAAAACTTAATGATGTGGGGTTAAGTCGGATTAATATAAGTTTAAATACCTTCGATAAGGAATTAGCGGGAGATCTTACTTCTTGTACACCATATGATATTGATTCACTGATAAAAAATATCCATTTACTTTTTGAATCTGAGGTAAATGTATTGTTAGCTCCGGTATGGTTTCCGGGAGTTAACGATAAGGATATAGAAGAAATTATAAGATTCGTAAAGAATTTGCGCTCTCAAGGTTATTCAAAAGCGAAGATTCAAATTGGTATTCAAAAATATTTAACCTATAAAACTGGACGAACCCTCAAAAAAATTAGACCTAAAACGTGGGGATATTTTTATCAACAACTTTCTGACTTGGAAAAAAAATATGGAATGAAGCTAAAATTGGCTCCTGAGGACTTTGGAATTCATGAGAAAAAATTATACTCCTTAGAGATTCAACAAGCTGACTTGCTCCCCGTTGAAATTATTGCCCCAGGGAGATGGAAGAAGGAGGCAATTGGAAAAGTAAATAAAGATTTTGCGGTAAAGGTTCTCTTGAATAGTCCGGTTAAATCTTCTTCCCAAGTTATGGAAAAAGATGTTAACGTAAAAATTTTAAGATCTTCTGAAAGGAATAGCATTATAACCTCATTTTTTCCTCCCAAGGAGATCTTTTGAATTTCAAAAAAATATAATAACAATAATTTTCTTATAAAACCATAAGTTAGTAAATAGAATTAATATAAAAGAGAATAATCAAAAAAGTAAGAGAATGTGATACATATGAGTCCGATTATAACTCATGAGGATGAGCTTTTACTTGCTGAAACTGAGGACTCTTTAGCCTCTGATCTAGGAAAACTAGCCAAGGAACAAGGAAAAGTTATTAAAGCTCAATTAAATTTGGCAGATCAAATCTCAGATATGAACATTAAACGAGATAGTGCGAACCGAACCTTTAGAGATGCCCTCAAACAAATGCAAGTCTTGTTAAGAGAACAGAAATCGAATGTAAGAGAAGAAGAAGTAAACCATTTTGAGGATATTATAAGAGATAATGATAAATTTATTGATGCGAGTAATAAATATTTGAATGCAATAAAAGACTTAGCCACAAGAAAGAAATATTATATGGATAAAATTGAAGAACTCGCGGATGCCTTAGAAGAAGTTTCTGATAAAAGAGAAGATGTAGTTAAGAAAGGTTTAGATGTTGAAAAAGCTAAAAATAAAATGATTGAAGGGGAAAAACTTCAACGAATTGATCAAGAACTCAACGATGTGCAACGTGAATTTGACAGAGCACGAGATGTACTCATAAAAAAAATAGAACAGTTTAAGGAAGTAAGAGGAGAAATTAATGATCTCTGGCTGAAACTTAAAGATACAACAAAAGAGCAATGTTAAATAATTAGAATTAACTTTTACCTTTTTTTAATATTATTTGAGCCTATTTAAAAAGTAAGAAATATAATCATAATAATTCTTATTTTATGTTATTTTATGAATCAAAATTAGTGTAAATTGGGTTAATTTTAATATGTAAATAGTCTGTTAAATTATGAGGAAAATGGATGAACCGCGTGTCGTAAAAATTAAGGATAAAAGACTTAGGAAAATAAGAAATAATTTGCGTCTAATTATTTATAAAGCAGTCTATGAAAGAATCGATGAATTCAGGGAAAGAAAAAAGGATTATGATCTCGGCGATGAGCAATATTTGACTCTAAATGAAAATATGAAAAACTTGAAAAGAGCACTTAAAAAGTCCATTTGTATGTGTAACGCTTGTGGTATTATAATCTCCGACATGGTTTTTAACCCGCGAGACAAGAAGTGGTACTGTCTCAAATGCTACAAGGGCAACATGGACTTTTACAAGGAGCGCGGTGAACCGAAGCTTTATCCCGAAATTGCGGGGCTTGAGGTTATAAATAGGTTAGAGCCCAAGCAAGCCACCGCATTGAAAGAATTGGAAGATTTAATCGGAAAGAAAATTCCGGAAGAGGGGTATATAAAGAGGGACACCTTCGGGATAAATGTGTACGATACGAAGGTGTATGATATGGGGCTTTATAACCAAGGACTTAAAACCCTTCCCGAATCTTTTGCGAATTTCAGCACGCTTAGAGAACTGCGACTAGACAAAAATTTCTTGAGTACGATTCCCGAACCGATAACAAAATTGGATAACCTTAGACGCTTATATCTTAATTGGAATGAACTTGTTTCGCTACCCGATTCAATCGGAGATCTCAAATCACTGGAATGGTTGTATCTTGAGCATAATAAATTACAAAGTCTCCCCGATGGTTTCGAGGGGTTGGAATCCCTTGAGATTTTAAAATTGAATTGGAATGACTTTCATATTCTTCCCGAATCCATTTGTAAGCTCCCCAAGCTGGGAGGATTTAGTCTGACTGGTAACAACATCTCTAGTTTTCCCAAAAGTATTAAAAAGCTCCCAAATTTAGACAGCATAAATCTAACGGATAATGGTTTAAGTAGTGTTCCAGAAACGATTGGGGATCTTAATTTGGAATATTTAAATCTCTCAAGAAATAGGCTTACAACTCTTCCAGAGTGGATTGGACAACTAACCTTGCTTCAAAAGTTTATATTGGACTGGAACAGCATACAAACCCTACCTGATTCAATTGCCAACCTCAGAAACCTTACGGAATTGTTTTATTCTTACAATACCCTCTCAGAATTCCCTGAACCGATCACGGAATTGAGAGCGCTTGAAGTTCTTAAGTTGGAGGGAAATAACTTGGAAACCCTTCCCGAGACGGTTGGGGATCTGAGAAACCTTAAATTCCTCGATTTACGGGAAAACCCCCTCAAGACACTACCGTGGTCAATTACCGAGTTAGAAGCCTTGGAAGAGATTCGAATCGACGCCAAAGTGTTTAAAAACCTTCCGGAAGCACTTCAAGAATTCGTCCGAAATGTAAAACCCAAGAGAGAAAAGGCGGGTTCGTTTTATCTTTGGCGTGCGTCAAATCCTTGGAAAAACTTTTAAAATTATGGGGAGGAGCAAAGAATCTTTCTTTTAAATGGACCCTAAAATTAAGCTAAATTTTATATTCCATTGTAATGGGCTTATGCTTACTCATTTCCCAAAATTTAAATGCCCTTAATGTTATTTTAATAATAAGAAAAAAATTAGAAAAAAAAAGAGAAAAAAGGAGATAATTTTGGCTGAGGAGTTTAGTAATTTTTTGGCGGAAGCCAAAAAGAGCCCAATTGAAGAAAAAGTTACCGCGTTTGGAGAAATCGTTGAGAAAATTATGAGTATCGTATTAAGAATTCCCGATTTAGTTGATCAGAGTTTAGCGGGTATTAATAATAAGATTTCATCTCTTGAAAAACAAGTTAATTCCATGAACTCCCAAATATCTACTCTTCAATCAAAGGTAGCCTCCGTTTCTTCGGGTTCTGGAGGATCTGGAGGACCCGCACCAGCCAGTTCTTCACCCGGAAAAGCTCCGGGGAAGACACCCGGGAAACCACCTGGAGGGCCCCCGCCTGGACCGTCTAAAGGTCCCGGAGGGCCACCTGGCGGACCACCCGGAGGACCACCTGGCGGACCACCCGGAGGACCTGGAGGCGGAGGCGGCAAACCCGCAAATCCTGTTTCTTTAAGAGGTGCTATTATGGGAGAATTGAAGGAATTATTTTCCAAGCGTAAAAAAGTGGAGTAATTCCTTTAGATTTTATCAACCAGCTTTTTCCTTTACTTTTTTCCTTTACTTTTTTCCTTTAGATTCTCTATTCTTGATATAATTTAAAAAGAGAAAACCGTTTTTAAATTGTTATTTGATTATTTTTTTAGGGGCTTGTCTCCGTTTTTAAAAGGAAAAGATATTCCGAGTTACTAAAAACGGATTCAACACCCTCCCGAAAGCAATTAAGGAAAATTAGGCGAAGCTGATATCCAAAGTAACAATCTTCAAATCTATCCCACGAAATGGTGTATTTTTAAATAACGATAAAAATTTCAATTTAATCTATGTCTTTATTTCAAATCGCTGAAATTGAAAATTTTTTTTAGTTTAGCTTCTATATATTAATATCAATAGAGTTTGAAATGTGTTATCCCTTGAGAGATCCCAATCCTAAAAGTTATGAAAATAAGGTAAGTGTACTACATGATCCGCGTAGAAAAATTCTTGAAATTTCCTCTCTTATTCGGGTATTAAACAACTACTATTATAAAAAGACGGACGTACAAGAAAATTTAAAACCCCTTATCATAAAAAGGTTTGAAGATGGACTAAAAACAATAGAAAAGAAAGATGATTGGTTATTTACAGTTCCCAATGCTATTGAAACGTTAAATGAAGATTTCTCTGATAGAAGTGACTCCTTCAGATTTCCCGATAGTATCGTTCTTTTTGAATCGTGGATGACACTTGGAATGGATGCGTTATATCCTTATTTGGCAATACATTTTAAATTTCCTGGATTGCTGAAAGGAGAAAAAACAAGAAATGTTTTTCAATTTATTTATTCGACATCCCGGGGATTTGGATTTCCGATCTACTTCGACCCTGAATTTTACGGTTATAACCCCCCATATAAAAAGTATTTGGATTATTTATTTAGATGGACCTATTCTGTTTGTCATAAAGCAAATCAAGCCATTTTCCTTGTAGATAAGCGATTAAATACAAAAAGACACCATCCGGGAGAATTTGAGTCAGTAATTATATCCGAATACGAAGATAATGAATATAAAGGAATCAATACCCTCCTCCATGGGTATTTTACCAATGATCCAGAATCCTTAGGGAACTTTAAGAATCTTAGTGAAACGTTAGAGAGTACCTCCTTTGGATATTCAATAGGAGATCATGCGATGCGTATCCATCCAAAAAAGGAAAAATACGAGAAAAACATCCCTCTTCTAACTTATGAAGAGATGGTAGATACATATGATGTTGATTTTTATTCCTATATTAAAAAGCTTATGGAAGTTAATCGTTTCCTCTCTAAAAAGATTTATTTTTATAAAAAAAAACGTAAGAAGCTAATTGAAGCTCTAAGTTTCATAGAGAAACTAGATTTTCGGTTTCAACAGTCCAAAAAGATATCCATACCTGGACAAACTATACCGGAACAGTATTCAAAAATTGAGAAAATTCATCGTTATAAGCATTTATTAGAAAGACTTCGGGTTCTGTTATGGACTACACCTTTATTTAGTCATACGATTCACGATCCTACAAAGATTAAAGAATCGTATAAATTCCTTAATTCCGAAGAAAAACCAAAACATCTTAAGCTTGAATCCTCCGATTCTATTCTATTAATTTTTATCCAATATTATGAGAAGAAGTATCGCTTTAAGTTTGAAGAAAAAGAAGTTATTAAAGCATTGAATAAATTACAAGATAAAATGGCAAAAATGTGGTTATATTTTAAAGAACGTCAATTCAAATTTGCGATACGAAAAATTAAGGAACTCACAAGTTTGTCGATATCAGATCCCGATTATAAAACGAAGATTCATTCCTATTTGGGCGAACTAATTCCCATCATATCTATCTATGAAATTTTTAACCGCCCACTTTCAGAATCCGTGTATCCCGAATCAATCCCTCAAAGTAAGAGATTGGGTCAATATCTCGTACGATTTTTGGCATCACGTTATAATATATTAGGCGTAAGTCTGGTTGATCTCTTTAACAGATTAGCGTTTAAAAATTGGGCATTTTTTATTAAAAAAAACAAATTAACATTACGTAAGTTTTTTAATTTTATGCTCAAACTACCGATTTGGAAATATATACCTGAGAAGATAAAAAATTTCATTTTAAAAGAGAATTCCGTATCATAAAAGAAACCTTTAATAGTTTAGCTAAAAAAACATTATTTAGCCAAAAACGATTATATTTATAAGAAGAAATGGATCAAAAGAAGTCTGAGAAAAAGGATAAGTATCATACCGATTTTCAAAGGTTAATGGAGCGCTGGACAATCCCAAGATTAGCTGGTTCTCAAGGAAGTTATAAAATCGTTGATCTTCTAAAGGAAGACTTCAATGAATTTAACCTCCATTTTAGAGAACAAAAATTTTCAGTATATAAATCCGATACTACTCTTGATCTCTCAAAATATTTTCTAAATTTTTCCATTTTATTTAGTGGCTTTCTTATCTTTTTTTCATTCCAATTATTTTTCAGTATCCCTTTTTTTATTGTGTTGTTAAGCTATGCTTCATTAAAAATTAGAGGATATAACAATAAAGAAATATGTAAGGAAAGGTTGAATAAAGAAAAAGCTAAAGAGGAGGATATTGCTTTCACTCAATCTAATTTAATTTATTATTCCAAAACCAGAAACTCTGAAGCTAAATGGAATATAATATTGATGGCACATCACGATAGTAAATCTCAAACCTTTCCAACTAAATATAGAGTTTATCTGGCTTTATCGGTTGTTGGATTATTTATTCTCCTAATAAGTTTTTACGTTGTTTGTTTCTTTGTTAGCCTATTTGGATTACACCAATTCTCTTGGGTAATTCCATTTACTTTCTTTACGGGGTGGATTAATGTGGTCCTATTATTAATATTATCATTAAATAATGTATCCAATAAATCTCCAGGTGCACTTGATGACGCATCGGGACTCTATACCCTATGGAGGACCGCTCAAGAATTAGAACAATTGGACTTAAAAAACTCTAATTTATACTTAGTATTATCCGGAGCAGAAGAAATTGGACAAATAGGAGCCGCAGACTTTTTAAATGCTTACAGAGAGGAATTAGATAAGAAAGATACTATTCTCTTAAATTTTGAGATGATCGGATTAAAGAATAAACCATTGGAGATAATTGATTCATATTCATTTCCAAGGAAGAAACGGATATCCCCCTCTCTTCTCCATCTTGCAGACGAAAGTGCTAAGAAATTACAATATAAGCTTAAAAAATGGTATCTCCCTATAGGAGCAAATACAGATGGAATTTTGTTTTACAAGGAAGGATTTAATTCTCTAAACTTCGTATCAAAAGAAGCTGGAAAGTATACTCATCTTCCAAAAGATCAATATAGTTTAATAGATCCTTCCATAATTGAAAAACAAGTGGATCTTAATCTACTTATCATCAAAAAGCTCGATAATATGCCTTAAGAAAGGACTAAAAATGTCTAGAACAAATCAATTAGAATTTTATTAGAGTTTAATAATAAAAAAAGGAGTTTACCATTCTAAAAATCCTGGGTCATCAAAAACATCCTCGATCTTCTTCTCTTTCTTTACATCACTATCCTCATGCTCAGAAAATAGAGATTGCTCGTCCGTTTTAATACCTCTATCAAGTTCCTCGGTTTCTAAGTTTAAGAGGGCGTCGCGTTCAAGTCTTTTATATCTCTCTGATTTCATTTTCCATTCTTGGACCTCATCCATGTCAACATCCTCCTCATCAAGTAGTTCTGCTGCTTTTACCTTACATAGGTCAGACATAATGGAATATGCCAATGCTACTTCTCCCCATTCTCCTTTCTGTTTTAGTTTTTCTACTCTTTTCGATAATCGCTGTAATTCTTGATCTGCATAATACACATCTATGAAATCTCCAAACGCATCAACGGGTTCAGATATAGAGTTTACTAATACCTCCTTTTCAAGTCCACAATTTCCGCATTTGACTTTAGCGATTGGTCCTTTTTTAATATCTTCTGTTTTTACTGCTTTTTCTCCGCATTGAGGGCATGTGAAAATCTTAGGTAATCTTTTCTGTCTACGATAAGTCTGCTGTTTTCTTTTCCTTCTTCCCATACTTTTTTCACCTACAAATATTTAATTATAATTTACCTTAATTTATTATTCTATTTTTTAATTGTAATTATTCTTTCAAAAACCCTTAAAAAAAGCGATTTCAATGTAGATATATGATTACTCTCTAAAAAATTTTTTGGTTCCTATACTTTCCTCTCTCATCATTTTTACATAGTTTATTTTAAACTTAAATTCAGCTTCTTATTTATTGAGATTGTACCAAATCGTGGAATTTCAGAGAAAGGTAAAATTTTTTAGAATGTAAATATTATTATATATACTATTTTTATCCAATTAAACGCATTTTCTGTCTGTAAGAGTGAATTATAGGAATGGGAATGGAACATAAACAGTTATCGTTGGAATATGATCGAAATTTAATAAATAAGATTTTGGATGATATAAATATGAGATATGTAGTGTTGTTCCTTTATATCATCCGAAATGATTTATTCCAGGATTTTATGGATCAAGAAATCTTGGATTCTTATCAGAGAGTTTTGGTGTTAGATGAAATTTATAAAGGAAATATTATATCATTTTGGGATGAGAATTTTACGGAAACAGCAGTAGACTTGGGCTTATTTAAGAACATTCGGACAATGAGAGAGTTTGAACAAAAAGATCAAGATTTCATAGTGAAATTAGGTGAAGAGACCGTAACCTTTGAGGATGAGACTATGTTAGTCCCTGATGATACCTTGTTCAGAATGATCCGAAAGAAATTTAAATTTTTAACACGAAGGAATTTTAACTTAGCTCTCACGAGATTGAAAGGAGTAAGATGTGAGGTAACTGGTGCGATCCATCCCTTTATATATCAAATCGGAGATCACGATTATACCATTTCTGATGATCTTTATTACATTTTAGACCAATTCGGGAATATTTATCAATCAATAAAAATGGAAGATACGATCGAGGGCTTTTATAAGAGATTTGATGAATTAAAAACCAAAATTGATGAGTTCCTTTCTTTTTATGACTCCGATTTAAACAAAACCACGGTGGTAAAGAAAATCAATCAAGCGATAGAGCAAAAAAAAGATATTTTTAAACATCTTAAAGATGAGAAAGTAAGCTTACCCGAGAAGTTTAAATTTGGATCTCTTAATAAAAATAATGAGAATTTTCAAAATTGGTATAACACTCTCATAGATCTCTTACACTACCGTTATCAATTAGAAGGAATTGATGAAAAGTTAATGAAAATTAGAACCTATTATTCGGGAAAGAATAAGAAATTTAGTTATTTGGAATTTATAGAAAAAGTATCATTTAATGAAGATGATATTGTTAATACAATTGGAAATGCTTTGATTGACTTACGGAAGGAGATTGTAAAGATAAACGATGAAATCTCGAGTCTAACAAAAAAGAAAGTTAAACTTATGAATTTAGATTACGAAAGATACAAACTAATGGAGGAATAAAGAATATGAAATGCCCATCGTGCGACATAGAAATGGAACCTTTGGTAGAAGGAATATATCAATGTCCAAATTGTAAGAAGATTATAAAAAGTAAGGAACCGGAAGAGAAAGAGGCCGAAAAAAAAGAAAAATTAGGGGAATTTCAAGATGGTGAGTATTTTCAAAATCATACCGGCTTGAATGAACAATATGAGATTGCCGAAAAAGGAATTACGATAACTAAGGGCCCTACTCGATGGATAGCGGTACTTATTTGCCATAGTGGCTACTTAGAAAGTGAGCGATATATAAGACTCTCTTGGTGGAAAAAATCATTCTATAGGCACGGTGGAATGATGAAAATTTATGAAAGAGATGTCTTAATTAATATGATAAAAGCCCTAAAGAAAATCGACAGAGATTTTGATGATTTTTGGGGTTGGCAAGGTAAATATCGGGAAAAAAAAACGAAAACAGAAGAACAAAAAATGAGAGAACGAAAATTAGACATCATCAAATACAGAATCATAGAGAATCGTACTTGTCCAAAATGTCAATCTAAAATGAAAAAATCAAAATCGCATTATGAGTGCGATAAATGCGGTGAAATAGTTATCTTAGAGGGGCATAATCAACCTGTGTTTAACGTTCCCGCGACAGATCTGAATCTTAATTTTCAAGCAAATTTTCCGATCAACTTTTATTTGCCTGTTAGTGGTATCACCATTAAATGGCTAATGGGGGAGTGGAAAGCTTTAGTAGTTATCTATAATAAAGATAATCCAAATAAGAAATGGCTCAGGTTCTATTGGTGGGTTAGAAATTTAAAGAATGTGATAAAATATGGAAAAAGACAGATGGGAGAGAACACTCAGATGGGTTGGAAAGCTAAAAAGGGCAGCGGTTCTACAAATATATATGATAAGAAGCTCATTAAGCCATTAATTAATGCATTAAAAAAATCTGGAGAAGAATTGGGTTGGAATCTCGAAGAAACTGTAAAAGAAGTTTAAAGTCTTACATAGTTCTGAAAAGGTATTAGATTAATTCGGTTTATCTCAATCTTTTGAAAATTTTTTGAAAATTTCTTTCCTTTTGAATTAAGTAGGTTTTTATTAAGGTTACTTTATTTTACTTATATACTAAAAAAGTATTGACAAATTAGTCCTCTAGTTGATAATATGGACGATCATATTGAACTTGAAAAATTAAAATGGATGTTAAAACCAAAGCAATTAGTAAAAGAGGATTATTTTCCATATTATGGCGATATCACCGAATTAAATACGGAAAGACTGCTTCTAGATACATGCGGTAAGAAAATTTTCGATTATTTAGTGAATGGATTTCTGGATCTTTTAGGTACCTCTGTAGCGGTTTATGAATTAAACGGTGATTATGCATATGGAATATTTTCTTCTGGATGGTGTCGCACATTAGATCAAGCTTCTCGTAAACTCTGCGATACGGACAATAATAAAGAAGCATTGGAGTGTGGTAAATGGGTTTGTCATGAATCTTGTTGGGAGACAGCAAATAAAGCAATAAAAACTGAAACTCCTATTGATGCTGATTGTGAAGGGGGAATAAAACTTTATGCTGTCCCAATTTATGCTTTTAATAAAGTGGTCGGGTGCATTAGTTGTGGGTATGAAAACCCTCCAGAAGATCTTGAATCCTTAAAGAGTTTATCTAAAACTTATAAGGTTAAATTAGAAGAATTAATCGAAGCTAAAGACGCATATGAACCTCGACCAATTTTCCTGATTGATTTAGCAAAAAGAAGAGTAAATATGACGGCGAAAATGATTGGAAAAATAGTCGAACTGGGTATAAGGGAGCAGGAATTGGAAGAGTCAAAGACTCAAATAACGAAAGCATATAAACGGGAAGAATTTTACAAGGATCTTTTCACTCATGATATGAATAACATCCTTCAGAATCTTTTTATGGGAATAGATCTCTGCAAATCACATCTACAAGACTCAGAGAATATTGAAAAATATCAAAATATTATCTCCATAATAAAAGAACAAGTATTTCGGGGAAAACAACTTGTTAAGAATGTACGGGATCTATCTGTCATCGAAAGGTCAGAAATGAGTCTCAAAAAAAAGGATATTCTCTCGATTTTAAAAAAAGTTATCAACCGAATAAAAAAAGCCTATCAAAATCGTATTGCTGGTATTAAGTTAAATGTAAGTGAAAAAACATATTTTTGTAGAGTAAATCAATTGATAATAGATGTTTTTGAGAACCTCCTTATTAATGCCATCATTCATAATGAAAATCATGAGATCCTTATTTGTGTTAATCTTAAAAAGAAAGTGAAAAAAGGTCAAAATTACATTAAAATTGAATTCATCGATAATGGAATAGGAATTGAAGAGCATCGTAAGAAGGAGATATTTGAACGATCTATAAAAGACATGGAATCAAGTAAGAGAGGGGGTTTGGGGTTATTCTTAGTAAGGAAAATCACAGAAATTTTTGGGGGGAAAATTCGAGTTGAAAATAGAGTGAAAAATGATTTTTCCCAAGGAAGTAATTTTATTATCTTGTTGCCAGAATGTTAATTATTTCGGTTTAAGTTTAATTATTCTCTCGTTTGATTTACTTCTTACATTGGTTAAATTTGAGCAGAATACATAAGAAAACGTTTTTCTTGAATCTTTACTAGGACTTTCAATAAAATTTTTTAGGAATGATGTATTTAGTTAATTACTTATTTTAACCGAATCATTACTTATTATTTACATGAAGAGTTTATTTTAGGTTAATTATTATGTCAGAACGAAAGGATATTACTTGGGAACAATTATTGGATGACTTTACTAAGGGTTTAGATGTTGCCATAGAAAAATTAGAAGAAAGGGACGTAGAAGATATTCCAGGCGCGAGGGAAGCTCTTTTAAAACGATTAAATGATATGAAGATCCATTTTCCTAAAAACGAGGGAGACATTTTTATCAAATCAATAAATGATAAAATCCAGAATTCTTTTTTTCCAAATACGAAAGATTTTGCTGAAGCCTTCGAAAAAATTTTGAAGTCGAGAACTCATGAGCAAGACTATATAATTAACGAACTTGTAAATGGATTTGTTACTTCAAGGACCAAGGCAATAGCCTCGGGTACACAAGTTCCAATTATTGATAGGATGGTCGAAGCTTTCAGTACAAGAAATGATTTTCACATTGTTGATCATCAATTTTACGCAATGTTTGGTGATCCGAACAAACCTCGAAAGTATGTGAAAAAAAATCTCCAAGAACTTGTTGATATGTTCGGATTAGTTGCAAAAGAGCTAGTTGTAGAAAAAGATAAGAGAAGAAGTGAAAGAAAAGTCTACACATTCTACACATTTCCAGATGATATAATAGAAATACTCGAAGAAAAATATTTAATCATCGATGAAGAATTAGGATACGCATATGTAAGTGAAGAATTTGATCGAAATGTATTTATTAGTATGTTTCTTGCTAATATTGCAATCCACAGAGATGAACCAAAAGAAATTGGGGGGGAATATACTATAAACGGAATCTCGGCAATTTTTGCCTTGATTTTATTATTGAGTTTTATGCCAGAAGTTTCTGTGGACGAAACTAATCCGATTTTGCGAGATCCAGGTTATGATGAGAGTAATATGAGTGTAATTCCCAAGTCCTGGATGATGAAGCAAGTTTTAGAACCCCTTTTTGAACCCCTCATAAAAATTATCGCTTACAGATTAGGTGGTGGGCTTTGGCTCTCCAATATTATTGACTCTGATATAAACAAAAAAATTCATAATCAAATTCGATTCCTACTCAGGGATGTTAATAAGTGGATATTGGGAAATATGGTGAGAGTAAATATTCCGATATTCGTCGAAATAAGCAATATATTCCAAGAAATTACAGTTTCTGGAGAAACCGAATAAAATATCAATGGAGATGATTAAAATTGGTAAGAGAAAAGTGGACCGACATTTTGCCTAGATATATGACGTTTATTAGTCATATGAGGCCAATTCTGAGAGAAACAAAAAGAATCATTGTAGGATTAGATCCTGATTTGCTAGTGGATATTGAAGTACTTGATAAAATTCGTGAGAAAGAAGAAAAAAGATCGGTGAGAAAAGTAAAAGCTCTTTCAGAGTTTTCTGCGATGTATAGAAGAAACGTATACCAGATAATGAAAGATTTTATTATTAAGTATCGAGACAAAATTCCGATGATTGACATTAAAGATTATATTATCGATTTTCTTAATGAATCTGTGCAAGCCTTAAAAATACTTCAAAATATTACTAATCCTGACGAAGCGAATCTGCAAGATACTTATCTATACAGATTAGTTAAATATATCGAAAAGATATTATTACCTCGAGGAAATAGTATTTTAAATATATATAATAAACTCATCGAATACTCTCACGATTATTATGAATGTCAAAGACATATTCTAAAACCGCATACTCATTACAGAGAAGATCTTGCCCATCCGGACTTTTTTATGATTCCGGGAATGAGTCCTACGGTCTATCAGATCGTTAATAATATTACGTCATTATATAATTTAGATCCCAGCTATGGAGAATATCCAGAAAGAGAAAATTATGAATTACCTCTCATTCTCAAAAATGACGTATTCTTACCCTATATTGACTCGATCGCAAATGCTGAAGAAGATGCAATAGAAAACATTGCTGAAAGAATCGGATTAAGGATAATAGATGGCATCTTTTTAGCTCCGAGAGATGATTTCGTTGATATTTTAATAGAGCATAATTTTTTGAGAGAAAATAAACAATCTGATGGAAAGGTAAGATTAATTCCACAATTTAGTAATGAAACTTTGGTTCTCTATTATCTATCTTTCGTGTCAAGGAGAAGAGGCTTTCTTTCAAAAGAATTAATTAACTGGATTGCTATGAATTTTGCTTTCTTAATTTATATGGGAATTTTAAGCTGGAAATTATCAGAAGAAAATATTTTCTATGCCATTTTTAAAGATCTACAAACGAATGAAAAAGTATTGCCATATTTGATGAAATTAATTTGTTTTCCGAATTATTTAGGGCTTGATAAGACTAAAATTAGGGACTCTGTTCAATATCGAAAAGAAATTTTTAACTTTATTGGTGCCCAAATTGATAATTTAAACGTTTTAATTGAAGATCTTGGGTTATATTGCGAAAAAATTGAAAAAGAAAGAAAAAATAAATAATATATAAGGGATGACTTAAAAATTGACATATACTGAAGATGAAATGAAAGATAGGCTCGGTAAATACGGAGCAGTCTATTTACCATCAGATATAAAGGAAGTTGTAGATGATATTATAGGTAATAAGCAGAAGAAGGAAAGATTAGAGGATTTTTTCAAATCTTTAATGAAATATGAAGAGATTGCAGAACAATTAAAAAAAACTAAACTCAATCCGAATTTAACTGTTTTACTTTATGGTCCACCTGGAACGGGTAAAACTTCTTTAACAAGGGCTTTTGCTAAAAAATATAATGTACCTATTTGCGTTGTAGAATCAGATAGATTGGTATCTCCGTTATTGGGAGATACAATTAAAAATATAAGAAATGTTGTAGAATTATCAGCAGATATAGCCCGAGAGAATGGAGCATTCGTGTTGTTTTTCGATGAAATCGATGCGGTAGGTTCAGAACGGTCGAATATCCATGAAGTAGGAGAAATTAAAAGAGCTGTGATAAGTTTTCTTCAGGTAATTGATAGAGTAAATTATGAGGGTATTCCCCTTGCAATTTTTGGGGCGACTAACCATCAACAACAATTAGATTCTGCTATTTGGCGTCGATTTACGTTCCATTTAGAATTTGATTTTCCTGGGTATCATTTAAGAAAAAGGATTATTGAATCATTTATTGAAAAAATTCAGAATGCCAAAATTGGGGTAGATGACTCCATTTTAAAAAAATTAGATGAAGAATACTCTCAAATCCAACAAATCGAAAATAATTTAGAAAAAAAATTGGGAAGAAAGGTCTTAGAATTTGAAGATGATATTTTTTGGGAAGAGATAGACAAACAATTAAAGGGAAGAAGTTTATTGAAACTTACTTTAGGATATACAGGCTCAGATATCGAACGAGGAACAAGAGTTGCGTTATTTAAAGTAATTCATAGTGGTTTACTTACTTATGATATCTTTTATAACTCATTGGAGCTCGTGGGTGGTACTGCGATCCACGTAAGAAGAGAGGGAGTTCTAAGTACTACAGAGTCCAAAAAATCAATAGAAACAACTGCAAAACCTAAAAGAACTTCTGGTCCCCCAGAGATTTAATTTTTTAAAATAAAAATAAAACTCGTAGATTTTCGATCATGATAGACAATCAAATATTCGATTTGGAAAAAATAAAACAATTAGCAAGTCCTCTAGAAGAATTAGAGGGAAAACTTGAAAAATTAGAATCTATTCCAACAGAATATGAGGAAGTAAAGGAAAAAGCCCACGTAAATCTGAAGGATAAGGAATTTCTAGAAAATATTGGAAAAATAGTGGATCTCTTAATTGATATTGATGAAGAACTTAAAGAAATATCCTATCATAACGCTAATCAATTTCTCCAATTTCAAGATCATTTGATAGAAAAATACAAAGATTTATTTAAAGAAAAAATCAAAGAAATATCTCTAAGTCAACAGAAAACCAAGAAAATAGGCCTATTTTTGATTGAAGAAAAAGCAATCAGTAAAATTATTAGCACTTCAAAATACATTCCCTCAATTGGATTAAATCAATGGTCCTCATTATTGGATTCTCTGAATGAGAATTCCCTATTTTCATCTACTATAAAAAAAGTAAGCGATTTTTTTGACACGTTAATTGAAAAAAGATTACAAAATGAATTGAATAAAATACCTCCGGAAACAGATGATAGCTTAATAGAAGACTACAAGGAGGTTTTTTTAAAAAACCGTTCCGAAAGACCCTCATTTAAGGATTTCTTAGGACATATTGAAGAGAGATTGAGTCAGGAAAAATTACAAACAAAACGCGACATCATTGAAAAAACGAAAAAGGAAGAACAGCTAAATAACTTAAGAGAGAAACAGCAAGAACAACAAAGATCATACCAAGATTACTTTAAGTATTCAAATAGAGAATTTGAACGGAGAAGAAGAAAGAAAAAGCGAAAAAAACTTTCTGATGTAACAAGTCAAACTGAAACATCTGAGGATTTCGAAATCAGTGAAGATGTGGCCGAAAAAATTGAGAAATTTAAATCAAAATTTAATAAGGGTTTTAAAGAGAAATATTTGATATCTCGAGAGGACGAAGCAGATCCATTAGATATAGTCAGAGAAAGAAAAAAGAAAAAACATGAAGAATATAGAGAACACCTGAAGAAATTCAAAGAAGAAGAGGAAGAAAAATGACTGTTAGTGAACCAAAATCAATTAAAATCAAGGTCCAAAAGAAGGAATTTATTATCAAGGATAAATACACACTCATTAAAGGTGATTTTGAACTTGAAGATTTATCTCATATACCGTATCCTAATTTTTTCAAAATAATTGATAACTTCAATGAAATTCCCCTCGAAAAGTTTGTTAAACTGACTAATGATGAAAAAGAAAAAACTAAATCTAAAAAGGATATAACTCAGACAGATCTTCTTTCTTATGTAGAGAAGTTCCAAGAGTCTCTCAAATCAACTACACACGTTATTGAAGAATATTTTGAGTTAAGTGAATCATTTAAAATATTATTGAAATTTAACATTTTGAATAGAAAGAGAGAGAACCTACATAAAGAATTAGAACTATCCAAAATAAAGAAAAAATCCAGTAAAATTGCAGCAAAAACAGATCTTATAGACAAATTGCAAAAATCTATAGAAGAAAATAAAGAAAAACTGCAATATCTTGAAGAAGATTATTTTAAATTAAAAAACAGAAGATCTCAAATAAAAAATACGATTGAAAAATACCAAACTGACATTAAAGAATTTAATAAAGCTAAGAAAGACTGTTTTAAAGAAATTAATAAACTTACGCGTGAAATGAGCGAACCTTCTAAAGAAAAAAAACAGGATCGAGAGGATGTAAAAGAAATTGCCTTTCCAGTCACCCAAAAAATAAGGGCTTTACGAAAAAAAGCGAAGGAATATCATAGAAAGGTAAAGGAAACAAAGAATAAACTTAGAGAATCTCAATCCAAATTGAAGAAAATAAAACCAAATTATGAACAATTTCAAAAAGATTATGATACTTTAACCGCAGAAATAAAAAGGGATGATTCAGAACTGGAAAATCTTCAAAGAGACTTAAAAATTAATTTAGATAAAGAAATTGATATAAAAGATCTAGATATTGATTACAAGGAAATAGATTCTGTAAGATCTGAAACTGTTCTTAAAAATGAATTAAATCGTATCGAAAATGAACTCGAATCTCTTTCAAGTTCTAATGAATACATCCAGGAAAAAAACCCCCAGAAAATGGACTCACTATTCCAAACCATAAAAGATTTCAAAGAATCATTAGAAACTAAGAAAAAAGGGCTATTAATTGAAGTGCAAGAAGATCAAATACTAAAATCCATCAATAGTTTTAGAAACTTAGAATCCCTCATTAATAAACTAAACACCGATCTAAACAAATTCTTATCGCAAATAAATCTTGAAGTGAATTTTAATATCCTCATAGCTCCTAATTATCAGAACTTTTTACTTGAGCTTTCTTTTGTTCGATCTAAAAAAGAACAAATTTCTTTTCAAGATTTAACAACACCGGAGAAAGTTTTTTTGGTAATCACCTTTTTCCTATCCTTTTTAATACAAGTTCATTCTAAAGAGCTGATCTTTTCGAACGTTATCCTTCCAGATGACTACAATAAAAGGGGCTCCTTGTTTAGAACACTTAGAAAGATTATTCCCGTCTTTAAACAAGATCCAAAGCTCCAAGATTATAAACTAATCTTTTTAATATCGAAATTAGAAATGAAAAGAACGATTAATAATATAAACATAATTAAACTAAATAAGAGTTGATTTTATGTCAGAAGAATTTGAGCAAACAGTAGAAAAATTGGCAAAACTAATACTCACGAGCGATCAAAGAATGGTCAGAGAAGAAGACCTAAAAAATCTCTGTCCCGATTCCCTCAATTTTGATGAAATCATTAATGAAGTCTATTATCGATTAGGAAATACAGGTTTCGAATTAATAACATCGAATTTTCTTGATCAAAAGTACTATATTCTTACTTCCGAAGGTAAAAATGATGAGATTACCCCCAGTCAATATGGAACTTTGGCTTTAATTTTAGCTTTAAATAAAGAAGTCGAAGAAAATATGAATATTGACGATTTAAGAGAAATTTTTTCAGAGGTTTGGACCTCTGATGTGGAATATCTCATCAGAAACGATTATCTGAGAAAGATTTCAATTGATAATTTGGAAATTATTAAAGTGACACCTTTAGGAAAAGCTACCTTGAAAAATGTAATCGCAAACCTGAATTTGGATAATTTATTGAAATTTTTTAATCAATGAATCTTCAAAAATTTAAAAATAAAAAAAGTTATTCTTCTTTTTCCAAGTCCATCTTAAATTGTTCATAAATTTTGCGGACTCGATCTGCTGAAGGACCGCTTCCTCTTACTCCATCCTCATCAACGACGATCTTTCCGTTCAATATTGAAATTACATTCTGATCCTCGATAAAAGAAACATGACCCTTCGAAAAGATTTTCGAGATTCTATCAGCTAACGCTCCCATGGGAAAAGGTTCTTCCTCTACACTTACAAAATTATAAACTTCGCTTCTAATGAGAATTCTCGGAAAGGATTTATTCTTTTCATTTTTAGCATTTACTAAAATGAGATTTTGACCTTGTTCTGAAACTCCTTTTAATTGACCGACAAAAAACTTATCCCCATCAAGATAGACCTTTACAATCCTATCAATAAAAGCTTGCAGTTCAGTATTAAACGCTCGATACATACTTTTTCAACCATTTACATTTAAGTTATTTAAGTTAATAATATAATGTATTTTAATAATTTTTAAACAATTGTGTTAAAGATTTAAAGCTTCCATTAATTCGGATATCCCTTCACCAGTTTTTGCACTTGTTTTAAAAACCTTTAGATCGGGATTGATATGCTTTGCATCTTTTACCATCTCATCTATATCAACGTCTATCACATGAGCTAAATCTACTTTATTTATAACAGCAATATCCGAGAATTTAAAAAGCATAGGATGTTTTCTGACAACATGACCCCCTTCAGTGATTGAAACGATTACAACTCGTTTTTCTGCTCCAAGGATAAAATCAGATGGACAGATTAAGTTTCCGACATTTTCAATGAATAAAATATCATATTCTTCCAAATCAATGTTCTCTACCACTCGAGATATGTGATAGGAATTTAAGGCACATTCTCTTCCTGTATTAATTTGGATGGTCTTCGCTCCGTGCTGCTCAATTCTATCGGCGTCTACTCTAGTGGCAACATCGCCGTTTACTACAAGAATATTGTATTTATCTGCAATATTCTCTATTATTTTTTCTAAAATAGCTGTCTTTCCCGCACCAATTGCACCAACAATATCAAAAGATAATATATTATTTTCTTTAAACAATTGTTGATTTTTGGCAGCAAGTTTATCATTGTCTTGTATTAAATCTTCATTCAGTTCGACTATTCTTGTGATTTCTTCTTCAGGCATTTTGACAATTACCCTTCATTTTTTACGTGTAAGAATATTTAGATAGTGTAAAAAATGAAAAATTCTTGATATTCTTTATGAAAATGAGAACTAAAAAAGAAAATTGTTGATTTAATAATTGAATTTATAATTATATATCTCTCTATCATGGAACAATTCTTGCCGGTGGACTTAATTGGTATGGGAAAATCACATATTATCGTTATCATATTCTAGATCCCATATATTTCAATAAAAAGATTCTCGTCACAATTGAACATGGTCATGATAATCATAGAGCCGATGATTGGTCTTCTACTGCCTATTGGTATCAAAGGGAACCTCATGGTCATAAATACTTCCCTACATTGGCCAATAAAGAAGGAAGAACCCCTCAAGGGATTTCTTGGTCTCATATATTAAGAAAAAGTGTTTGTATATTTGTCACTTTATTTCTGGTTTTTTGGCTTTTATTGAGCATTTTAAAACGATTTATTTTTTAATATTGAAGAAATGCTAATAGAAAATAAATAGATATCACTTAATAGGTTTTTTAGCAGGGGAATGAGGAATCCCCCAACTTTCAGAGGATTTTCCTATTCAAATTTTTTAAAAGTTCCCGTTTTAAAAAATAAATATAGGTTGACTATTTTTTTATAGGAGTAAAAAGGGCTTGATATTAAAAAAAAAATTTCTCGATAAACTACGAGAATTTCCAAAGGACGAGATTCTCATCAAAAGGGGATGTAGGATGAGAAAGTCCCTCTTCATCGAGTTCATGTTCTTGGTTATAGCATTCCCAGACGCCCCGTTCATCCTGCTGGAGGTCATTTTTCACGCTTTTGCACCGCATACAGATAATCGGGTTGCCAGCGAGGGCTTCTAGCAATTCTACCCTTTCTTTTCGCATCCTTATCAATTCGTTTTTCCATTCTC
>CAZZIC010000010.1:0-47360 GCA_964653985.1 uncultured archaeon
CAGATCCCCTTTCAATTACATTATCTAATCTTGATGACCGCCTAAGACAACTAGAGAAAAAATTGGATCTTGAAAAAAAAACCAAGAAGAAGATTAAAGACTCTCCTTATGAGATCTACTACGGGAAATATGGTGGCGGCATTTAGATTTTTAAAAAATAAGCTCTAATTTTTAATTTTAATGTAAACAAAATTCCTTAGTGAGCATTATGCCAAATTACTATAATAATATAATCGAAACTATCGGAAAAACACCTTTAGTGAAATTAAATCGGATAACTAAAGGGATTAAACCTAATATTTTCGCAAAACTTGAATCTTTTAATCCCGGGGGAAGTGTTAAAGATCGAATCGGTATGTCTATGATAGAAAAAGGAGAGAGGGAAGGAAGAATAAATGAAGAGACAGTTATTATTGAACCAACTTCAGGAAATACCGGGATTGGATTGGCTATGGTTTGCGCTTCAAAAGGCTATAAATTAATTTTAACTATGCCAGAAAGTGTTACTGAAGAGAGAGTTAAGATTCTCAAAGCTTACGGTGCAAAAGTCGTCCTCACACCTAAGAAAAAAGGGATGAAAGGGGCAATTTCGAAAGCAGAAGAGATTGGGAAGAAACAAGGAAACGCATATATACCGCTCCAATTTAAAAATGAAGCAAATCCTGAGATCCATAGAAAAACCACAGCTAAAGAAATATTTAATGATTTAGCAGGACGTTTGGAGGCTTTTGTAGCAGGCGTAGGAACTGGTGGCACTATAACGGGAGTGGGAGAAATCTTGAAAGATAGGGTAGGAGCTAGATTAAAAGTATACGCAGTTGAGCCTGCTGGTTCGGCGGTATTATCTGGAGAAGAACCCGGCCCCCACAAAATTCAAGGAATAGGTGCTGGTTTTGTACCAGAAGTTTTGAATACTGAGGTTTGTGATGAAATAATTAAAGTAAAGTATGAGGATGCTGTAAGTACTGCGAGAGAACTAGCTCGAAAAGAAGGAATATTTAGTGGAATATCTTCTGGAGCAGCAGCATGGGCAGCCATAAATAAAGTGTCGGATAATTTCATGGAAAATGAAAATATTGTAGTTCTTATTCCAGATACTGGAGAACGATATCTTTCTACAGATTTATATAAGATTTAATTCTAAGTTTTAAGAAATCATATTATTTGATCTATTCTACTCTTTTTTTGATTTTCATTTAATGATTTTAGAAAAATTAGTTTAAATTGTGTATAGCTTATTGTATATCTCTGATGGGATAAACATTATGATAAAGAGATTATGAGATTACTTTACTTTTTCAATTAACTATTCCCTTTTTGTTAGAATCCTCTTTAATCAGCATTGAGAACATTTCCTTAACCATTTTTTTTGGAATGCCACATAATAATTCTGAATCTTTAAATTTTCCATACCTACGTGCACCATGGCAAAGGAAACTCAAATTTACATCCTCTCTTTTAATAACAAACGCGGCGATTTCACTGCATACTCCAAAATGAGTACCCGTCACAACATTTAAAGGTTTTTTGTATAACTCCACATAAATTTCAATAATTCTGGTGCATTCAAGAGGAGTAACAATTAAAATAACACTATCAATTTTTATTTCCGGATTTTTATTTATTGGAAATAAAAGAATCGATTTTAATCCACGGATGTTTAATTTCATTTCCATTTCTACGTGATCTGAAAGGGCTGGCCCATTTTCTGATCCCTTTTTTGCAATACAATTTGTAAATTTATTATGAATTTTTAAGTATTCTCCTCGTGCTGCTCTTTTAATATATCTACTGAATCTGTCTTTTTCTTTTATTTCAAAAAAGTCTTTTTCTATTTTTACATCTGCTTCATTCTCAAACATCAATTTTAGTCCAACAATGTTAAATTGAAGATTTAAAGACTTTTTTAATGACTGATAAATATTCATTTCATTTTCGGATAAAGATTTTACTTATTTCTAAGGAGTAAAATAAAATGAACCTAGTTCTTATAAATTATTAATTAAGAAAGGGAAGCCGTTTTCTAATGAATTTTAAAGAAAAATTGATGAATTTATTATAAATAGTATATTAAAATAATTAGGAGATTATCGTGTGTCAAGTATCGTAGAATAGAAATAAATAAAAAATCACGACTAAATTTTTAAATAATAATAACTAGTTCTATTTAAAGTAATTATTTATCACGCCAGCGTTTCCGAGCAGTAAGGAGGCAGCCTGCAGAGCTGTTTATCGTGGGTGCAATTCCCACCGCTGGCTTCTTTATTAATTTCCTAAATAATCATTATCACTTAATCCACCTATCATGAGAGTTTATAACAGTTTAACATTTCAAAGAGAAGAATTTAAAACGATTAATCCGAGAGAAGTTCTAATGTATGTTTGTGGTCCAACGGTATATGATAGTCCACATCTTGGACATGCTAAATCTGCTGTTAACTTTGATGTCATAAGGCGTTATTTGGAATTTAAAGGGTACGACGTAAAAATAGTGAAAAATTATACTGACATTGATGACAAGATTATTGACCGAGCAAATGAGTTAGACATGAATTGGGAAGAGCTCGGAGATAAATATACTCAGGAATATGAAGAGACGATACGGGCATTAAACGTTAAAAAGGAATATAAGAATCCTCAAGCAACCGAGATCATTGATTTTATGATTGAATTCATTCAAGGGTTGATAGAGAAGGATTATGCTTATGAGAGCAATGGTTCTGTTTATTATCATGTGAATGCATTTGAAGGGTATAAAACGATTTTTCAGAATGTTGATGGAGAAGAGGATGATGATACAGAGTCAGAAGAGATTCCCGAAGATCAAGAACCCCTTTTTGGAGATAAATACGATCCAAAAGATTTTGTCCTCTGGAAAAAGAAAAAAGAAGGAGAGCCTTATTGGGAAAGCCCTTGGGGTCCTGGCCGTCCTGGCTGGCATATCGAATGTTCTGCAATGGCGATAAAATTTTTAGGAGACACAATAGATATTCACGGCGGTGGGTTAGATTTACGACAACCACATCATCGAAATGAAATTGCTCAAGCCGAAGCATTTACGGGTAAAAGATTTGCAAATTACTTCCTCCATAACGGATTTGTTAATGTCCAAGGGGAGAAAATGTCAAAAAGCCTTGGAAATTTTACCGTTGTATCAGAAGTACTTAAAAAATACGAAAATATGGTGGTTCGTCTGTTTTTACTTAGTGCTCATTATCGTAAATCCTTGAATTTTACGGAAGATGGGATAAATCAGGCTAAAAAGAATTATGAGAAGTTAATGAAATCAATTCATAGACTGAATGAATTAAATGCTTCTGAAGAAGAGGACTCTGAAAGTACTATGAAACTTATCAATCGATTAGATGAAGCTAAAACAAATATAATTAATGTCATGGATGATGATTTTGACACACCCGGTGCATTAGCAGAAATTTACACCATGTTTCGGGATATTAATCGTATGGTCTTTGATGAGGAAATACCGATAAATGAAGAATTTAAAAATAAATTCTTTGATTTAATGAAAGATATTGATAAGATCTTAGGGATCTTCCCAAATTTAGATGATATTAGACATGGTATTAAAGGTTCCATAGATGAGAAAGATCGGTTAATTAAAGATCTGATTCGGATCATACAAGAAACAAGAAATACACTAAGAGAGAAAAAAATGTACCAACTCAGTGATAAAATTAGAGCGGATCTTAAAGATCTTGGAATAATTGTAGAAGATTTATAAATAGATTTTATCTTCTTTTTTAAAAATCTCCTAATTTAATTTTTCCTTCATAAAATAAAGTTTCTCCATCAAAACTTATTTGAACCGGAATCATCATTATCTCCTTTTCTCTGGCTTTTTTTAAAGCTTTAGCAAATTCTGGATCTGTTTCAAAATTTGGAACAAAGTTTTCTGCTTTCCTCAATATTAAAAAAAGAATAATACCCTCATGCTTTAATATTTCTTTTACGTGTCTAGTTCCTCTTTTTGTAGGGGCGTCTGGAAAGAGAGCAGTACCATTTTTAACAAGTGATACTCCTTTTACCTCAAGAGGTGTACCATCCAAGACAAAATCAATTCTACTTCTACCTAAAGAAACTTCACTCCTAATCTCTTGAAATCCAGATAATTCGGGCAGATATTGAAAAACTTTTCGAGCGATCTTGGAATGCTGGGCAGAATCTACAAGCACATACTCCCCCTCTTTCTTCACTGCTCTAATATAATAGGTAAGTTTGCCCTTTGATTCGTTAAACAAAATTTCCGTTCCTTTTTTTAGTAATTCGGTCAATCTTCCAGGATCATGTAGATGGGCACTCTCCCTTTCTTCCTTATATTCAATAGTGCAAGCAAATCGATTTTCTCGACTTATAAAAGTTCCCTTCTTTAAATTAGGGATTTTAAAAAGAGGTTTTTTTATCGGTTTCATGATTGAAATGATTTTAATTGATGTTTTTTATAACTATAATATTAATTAGTAGAAGGTGAGAGATAAATTAAAAAATATAATTATGAGATATAAAAAATTACTTATCCGATTTATAATACCCTTGAATAAATTTCATTTCATTTATGATTTAATAACTAAATCTCTAAATAATTTCAGAAGAATGTATAATTGAGATGATAACTGAAAAAAAGTCTGTCTATGATCATTATAAATTTCACCACATAGACACCTCAAAATGTAATAATTGTAAAGAATTTTCCTGCGAAGATGTTTGCTTCAGGGGAATCTATGAGGTTGTAGACAAGGAAAATACCCCAAAATGTACCGTTATAAAAGATAGAGAGGATTTTTGTGTAAAATGTCATCTTTGTACTACTGCTTGTAAGTTTAGAGCAATAAAAATTGATTAAAATAAAAAACAAGACTTGCTGCTTTTTATTCTTCTTAAAAAACAAGGTATGATTTGAAAGAAATGACCTTCTAATTTATGTTTATTTACAATCTCAAAACAATGGAAAATAGTCGAGACCAAAACTGGTTTACTTACCAGAGATTATAGAACCGATTTTAAATTCAAAAAGAACTCCATTAAATCTATAAATGATCACGATCTCAACAGCAGAAACTCTTATCTCTATGAAGTAGTGAAACATTGAATTGTGAGATGATTATTTTGAAATAAGATTTATTAGTTAACAATTCATAAATTTTACCATAGAATATTAATTGAATTATCATTCGTTTAAACATGATAGGAAAAAATTTTGAATTAGATAATATTGACCAGCAAATAATTTCTCTCATTCAAAAAGATCCGAATATAACACATACCGAAATCGCGAAATATATAGATCGTAGCCAACCAACCGTTGGTATACGCCTTAGAAAGCTTCAAGAAAGAGGCGCTTTCTTTATACAACCCGGATTAAACTTCAAGATGGTTGATAATCTCTCTCTCGTTAAAATAAAACTCAATACAAAGGATCCAGATAAGGTATTTGAGCTTTCAAGATGTTGCCCCTTTATTCTAAATTGTTTTCGGCACTCGGGAGATTATAATATTACCTTATTTATGGCTGGTCCTACTCTTGATTATATTGACGCCATCCTAAATCACCATTTTAGAACCGATGAAATAACTAATAAAGTTCAAATGGAAGTTATGTTAGATATGGCAAAAGATTTTATTTTACCAATCGATTTAAACGGTTTAGCAAAACATAATCCTGTAACACATAACTGCAGAGAGGATTGCGAATTTTGTAATACCGTTATCGATTAATTTAGATAAGATTCATGTGACATTAATAGTGAAATTATATCGAACTGAAATATTCTTTTATCAGTATACATTTATTAACTTATAAAATATAAATTATTATATAAGTTAAAATAAAACATAGTAAAAAACATGCTCTCAAAAAAACTTGATCTTGATTCCATTGATCAAAAGATCATCTCGCTTATTCAAGAGAACCCCAATTTGACTCATACCCAAATTGCGGAAAAAATAGATCGAAGTCAACCAACTGTTGGTATGCGTATTAAGAAGTTGGAGGATAATGGGATCCTCAAATTCCAACCGGGCATAAATTTCAAGAATGTTCAGTTAACTCTTGCAACGGTGGAACTAAAGACCAGAGACCCCGACTATGTAATGGAAATGGCTCAATATTGTCCTTTCATTCTAAATGGCTTTCGATTGAGCGGCGATAAGAATATATGTTTATTATTGGCAAGTTCTGAACTGGAGAAATTAGATAATGTGGTTAATTACCATTTCCGGGATAATCCCGATGTTGACTCAGTTCAGATGGAAGTTGTGACTGAAATTGCCAAAGATTTCATCCTTCCCATAGATTTTGATTCGGAAAATCATTCTCCTAATCTTGAAGATGGATGTGGTCCTCAATGTAAATATCTCAAAGCAAAAGAAAAGCAAAAAGAATCGGCTAAAGCATAAAATATTCTTTTTACCTTAATTTTAAAGAAACCAAAAAGTTCTTCTTAAGTATCTTTTACGAGTATATTTAAACAGTGAATTCATGATTTTTATATTTATAAACCGACAAAAAGAATTGATAAAGTATCATTAATATAATATAATTATACTATTTTGATTTGTTTGATGGACTATCTAACTTGATTTCTTTACTCTAATAATATGCTTTGGTTCAATGGATTAACCGCATTAAGTTTTATAATTTTTGGAACTATTTTTGGGATAAACTTATTTAGGCAAGCTAGTAAAATTAACGCTAGAGCGCTTAAATTCATGGGTTTAAATATTCTTTTTTCCACATGGTGTTATAGCGGTTATGTAATTGATTTTATTTCATTAATTATTTTAGATAGCCACGTAAATAACGTAAATGGATGGATAGGAATATTCAGCGGAATTTGGCTAGGAATTGCTCTCATTTTTGCTATTTATGTTGGTTCAGAAATGCTTTTTCCGAAATACAAAAAAATCTTGACCGCAATCTATATTATAATTTGCCTAATCTTTGCATTTTTCCTTATTTTCGAAACAGATTCCTCCTTAGGTTTTTTCTATCCTCCTGATAATACTTCTTTAATAAATTATTATGTACATTTCTCTTCTCCTTTAGGTATAATAGCAATCATTTATTATGTCTCTCTTTTCTTCTTTTTAGGAATTGGATTCTTATATCAAAGCTCAAACTCTAAGGGGCTAATTAGAAAAAAGTTCTTCTACTTGGGAGTTGCGGAGATAATTTTTATTCCCACCTCTATTCTTGAATTACTTCCTATATCCTCGTTTTATTTCTTAATAAGCCGACCAGTCTTGATTATTGTTCCAATTTTAGTATATTTAGGATTTAGAGAAGAATCGATTGTAAAAGAAAATAATTTGATAGTAGAACAAAAGTTGTTTAGATTAGTTGAAAATTCTTTTGAAGAATTTAAATCAAGTTTTTTAAGACGAGCATCTCATGAATTAAAAACGCCGTTAATTCCCATTAAGGGGAATTTGGATTATTTATTAAATGAAAATGTGGAAAGACTTGAAGAAGATGTGATTTTTCGGTTAAAAGAGATGAAACACGGATATAACATACTGGAAACGGTTATTCAGAATTTCCTATTTAGCTTGGAACTAGAAGGTAATGGAATTGAATTAAATAAACGAAAAATAGATCTGGCTAGTTTAATAAGGAATCACGTTAAAGTGTATGAAGATCTCATAAATCTAAGAAACCATAAGCTTAGTTTGAATATTCAAGATAACATATTAGTTCTTGCTGATAAAGTAAGGATGGAAAGAGTTATTGATAATTTATTAATAAATGCTATAAAGTTTACACCCTCAGGAGGAAACATTAAAATCTCATCAACAATTGAGCGTTTTCATGTGATGATATCTGTAGAAGATAATGGAATTGGAATTATCGATAAGGATAAAAGGAAAATATTTCAAAAGTTTGGAAAAATTGAACGATATGGTAAGGGATGGGATATTATATCAGAGGGTTCAGGATTAGGGTTGTTTATTTGTAAAAAAATAATCCAAAATCACGGGGGTAAAATTTGGGTGTCATCTGAAGGAAAAAATAAAGGAACTCGAGTTAGTTTCAAAATCCCTGTTTTTTAGATTTATATTGTTTGAGAATATGAATTTTAATAAAACATTCTATTGATAATTATTATAATTTAAGTCTAACAATAACACATAAAGTAGAAATAAAGACTATATAAAAAGTAGGTGAAATTATTAGCTTTCTTCTTCTCCCGCTTCACTAATATCCTCAAATTTGAACTTAGGCATTTCCGTGTTGAGGTTACAATCGGGACCGCAATATCGTCCATCAAAATTCTCAATAGAGAAATCAATCGGGAGCACAAATTTATGGATGGCATCAATCACGATATTTGTTTTCACGTTTATTACATTATCATCCTTCCTAAAACAGAGATCAATCAATCTTTCGATTGTCTGAAGGTCTTGGGCGGCTATAAAACATAATAGGTTATAATCTCCAGAGATTTTGAGGGCATTGTTAATAAACGGACATTGTTTAATCTTAGAAACAATATCATCCACATTTTTTGTAGAAACAAACACAATAGCGACCTTTATATCGACTTTTTGAATGTTAAATCCGACTTGCTTGGTAAGAAGATGCTTTCGCTCTAACTTTATAATACGTGCTCCGACAGCAGGTTGACTCTTTTCTACTTCCTTCGCAATATCACTATGCGTAATATCCGGGTTTTCTTCAATCATTTCGATGATCTTCTTATCATCATCATCGATATTAAGAAGATCATTAAATTCTTTTTTTTTAGCCATTTTTCCCATTTTAATCAAAAGGATGATTTAATTTAAATTTAGTTTTAACTGATTATAAATATTTATTAATAGTAAGATGATACAACATAATACTTTTTGAACATCTCTTTTTAAAATATAAAATGCTTAAAAAATTTCAATGAGTTATTAAACATATAAATTTGCTTTATAAAAAATCTTTAGGTTCAATTTTTGAATTTTTCTCTGTTTTTATCTTCAAAAAAAAATTTTATTCCTTAACTCCAGAAAATTAGCCTATTTGAAAGAATCCCGCTCTTAGAAAGAAAAATACAAAGTTAGTTAACAAACTCTCATTTATTTTTTTCTAATATTTATTCATTTTTTTGAGGTTTCTGAACATGTTCAAGAGTATTTTTAAAAGAATCTCGAAATAATTTATCAATAGATTATAAAGAAATAAAATATTAATCAATCAATTTTACAAAAAAGTATAATAAAAAAAGTGAATAAAATGGAAGGAAACAGAATATCTCAACATGATACTGTAAAGAAAGTGTATGAACGAATTAAAGAAGATGGCATGAACAACATCTGGGATCGATACGAACAGCAAGGATTTGGAAATGATCCAGATAAAAGATGCCCATTTTGTTTAAAGGGAGCTCGATGCGACTTGTGTTCAAATGGTCCTTGTAGAGCAGATGCCTCTATAGATAAACGTGGTGTCTGTGGAATAACAGCCGATGGAATGGCGATGAGAAAGATGCTCCTTAGAAATGTGATGGGGGCATCAACGTACCATTATCACACAGAGCAAACAATGAAGACTCTAAGAGCTACCGCAGAAGGAAAAACACCTTATGAAATTAAAGAACCAAAGAAATTGAAGGACTTTGCGGCACGTTTGGGGGTCGATACTTCAGGTAGTAATGAGGAGATAGCAATTAGATTGTGCGATTTCGTAAAAGAAGATTTTAATTTGGAGTACAGGCAGAAGAGTAAAATCGTCGAAAAACTGGCACCTCCAGAAAGGCAAGAGACATGGGAAAAATTAGGTATTTTTCCTGGTGGAATTTACGGAGAAATGATGTTATCAACTAGCTCTTGTTTGACAAATGTTGATGGATATTATAAGAGTCTTGCATTAAAAGCCATGAGAATGGGAATCGCAATGGCTTACCAAAGTCAAATCGTAAATGAATTCTGTCAAGATGTGTTGTATGGAATCCCACGACCTCATAAAATGCGCGTAAATTTAGGAGTATTAGATCCTGATTATATAAACATTCTACCAAATGGACATGAACCATTCCTTGGTTTTGCATTAGTCCAACTGGCTCGGAAACCCGAATGGCAAGAAAAAGCAAAAGAAGTTGGAGCAAAAGGCTTACGGGTAATTGCGAATATTGAGACAGGGCAAGAAATGATCCAAAGATGGGAGATGGATGATGTATTTTATGGATTTACAGGTAATTGGATAATGCAAGAAGCGGTATTCGGAACAGGAGCTATCGATGTATTTGTTGCCGATATGAATTGTTCAATGCCAATAGATCCTCAATATGCGGAAAAATACAAATTTAAATTAATTCCCGTAAGTGAAGTAGTAGCTTTCGAAGGAATTGATGATAGATTAGATTATATTCCCGAAAAGGCCGAGGATCAAGCTGCGCAATTATTACAAATGGGTATCGATAATTTTAAAGAAAGAAAGGAAAATGTTGAGCCAATAAGAGATTTGGATATGAATGAAGCAGTTGTTGGGTTTTCAACAGAGAGTATCGTTGAAGCACTTGGAGGAAAATTAGATCCTCTTTTAGATGCGATCAAGGATGGTACAATTAGAGGAGTCGTTGGAATGGTCTCTTGTACTACATTACGAGACCATGGACAGGATGTATACACTGTTGATCTTGTTGAGGAGCTTATAAAAAGAGACGTTTTAGTGCTATCAATGGGATGCGGAAATGCTGCTGTTCAAGTTGCAGGATTATGCAATCCAGAAGCAAAGGAAAAAGCAGGACCGGGATTAAAAGCTGTTTGTGAAAAACTTAATGTTCCACCTGTATTGAGTTATGGAACATGTACAGACACTGGTAGAATTGCTGATTTAATAGGAGTCATTTCAGATGCGCTTGGCGGTGTCCCAGTACCAGATTTACCCGTTGCTGTAGCTGCTCCGGAATATATGGAACAAAAAGCCACGATTGATGCGATATTCGCTATCGCGTTTGGGTTGTACACGTATGTTAATCCCGTACCAACTGTGACTGGTGGACCCGACCTTGTTAAGCTCCTAACCGAAGATGTAAAAGGTGTCACTGGAGGAGTTTTACATGTAGAAACAGATCTGCAAGAAGCTGTAGATAACATTCTAAATCACATTGAAACGAACAGAGAAAAGCTAGGAATCTAATTTTTATAACCAATAATAATTTAAATTTTTTTTATTTTAGTTTTAAAGTAAATAAATAATATAGAGGTATAAAATTAAATATGAACCCCGCGGGACCTTTAATGATAGAACATAGATTAATTGAGAAGATTGTTCCAATCATTAAAGAAGAAAGAAAAAAAATAGAAGCGCATCAAAAAGTTAATCCATTATTTATTGATAAAACGGTTGATTTTTTTAGATTTTACGCCGATAAAACTCATCACGGAAAGGAGGAGGATATCTTATTTCGAGAATTAGAAAACAAGGATCTTTCTGATAAATACGAAAAAACTATGAATGAACTTATAGAAGAGCATAAATATGCCAGAACTACGGTTAGTAATTTGCTTGATGCGAAAAAAAGATATCAAGAAGGAGACAAAAGCGCCATACAAGATGTTTTAGATATATTGGACGAATTAGCAGATTTTTATCCAAAACATATCGAAAAGGAAGACAAACATTTTTTTCTGCCAGTAATGGACTATTTTACCGAAGAAGAACAAGCTGCTATGCTTGACGAATATTGGGAATTTGACAGAAAGCTTGTCCATGAAAAATACGAAAAGGTAATTGAAGAACTACAATCTTAAGCGATTTTATTTTTTATTATTCATTAGGAAGTTTATTATAAGTATTTGATTTAAAATAAAAGTAATTACAGTTTAGAAATGATTAGAAACATTTTTATCATTCAAGAAGGGATCGCTCTGGTAAAGTTTAATTTTGGAGAGTGTCATTCGCTTTCTGCGGATGGTAATTTAATAGCCTGGTTTATGAGCGGTTTACAAACCTTTACAAGGGAGATAACCAGTTCTTCGATTCATACAATCGATATGGGAGATTACAAGTTCCACTTTTTTAAAGATAATGACCGATTTAATTTATTGTATATATTTCTTTGTGAGAATGATGGACATGATGCAGAGATTGATTTTAAAATGAAGAGAACTGCGGATCTATTTATTACCCGATATGAGAAGGAGTTAAAAACGTTCTATGGTGAAATTAGTAGATTTGAAAATTTCAAGAATGTATTATTAGAAATGAAAATCGCAAAAAAGAATTGTGGCGGACGTCCTGAATGTGAAGGATGTCCTAATAGCTCAAAGAATCTTAAATTTTTGGATTCATTCAGGCGTAAGGATCAAGGATTATTTCAGAAGCTGAAATCATTTTTTAAAAAATAGAGTTCTTTTTTATACTCTTTTTGCCATTATCCCAATTTGGTATCTAGGCTGTTCGAACATGTTCGAGTTTAGGTTTAAATAATTCTAAAATCTCACCATAATAAATTAATCATAAAATTAAAAATAACAAGGTTGAAAATATGTTTCAAGTACCTACTCAACAAATGAACTCTCCCCTATTTTTATTGATGTTTATATTATGGGCGTTCCTTACTACTGTTTCCTTTTATTTAATCTTGAAAGGAAATTTAAAAGAGAAGTATAGTTTGACATTATATGTTGTTTCGTTGATTTTCGGTGGGATCTTACTAGGTGGAATTCCAAATGCAGTATTACCCATAAATACAATTTTGATAACAATTGGGATGGGTGGAGCTCTTGCAACCATTATACCAATGATTATTATATTAATCATTCTTCTATTAACAGTTGCTGTTTTCGGGAGGGTTTTTTGCGGTTTTGCATGCCCACTTGGCGCTCTACAAGAATTAGCTTCAAAATTTAAATTCAAATCCAGTAAAAAAGCTCAAAAAGACATAAAATACAGCATAGATATTCCACAAAATATAGCCAATGCTACAAGATGGGTGTTTTTCGGAATTATTTTAGTTCTCAGTATTTTCTTTACGATTCCATTACTCCAAATTGTCAACCCCTTTTTAGGGTTCGGAATAATTAGTCCCTTCGTATCATTTTTACTTATTCCATCAATTTTCTTAGGAGGGGTGTTCTTGGCAAGCTTATTTACATATAGACCTTGGTGTAGGCTTTTTTGCCCATTTGGTGCATTTGGATCTTTAGTAGGGCGATTTAGTAAAGGAAAATACAAAAGAACCGAGGATTGTACGGATTGCGGTATATGTGAAGATATTTGTCCAACTCATCAAGCCGCTGAGGGACATAACAAGTCCGAATGCTATTACTGTAATAGATGTGTTGATGCATGCCCAAATGATGCAATTGAGTTCAAATTCTAAATAATAAAAGGAGTGGATAAATTTATGAAAAAAATAGATATATCAGAAGTGGAGATTTCCGATACACCTCATAAGGTAGCAGTAAAAAAGCTTATTTCATATAAAGATGCTACAATCGTCCATATTGAGTTAAAACCAGGAGAAAAACTTAAAAAACACATAACACCCGTTGATGTATGTTTTTATGGATTGGAAGGGACTGGTATTGTTGAGATCGGCGATGAGACTCAAGAAATAACGAAAGATCAATTAATATTTAGTCCCGCAAAAATAGTGCATCGATTAAGAAATGAATCTAATGAAAATTTTCGATTTCTTGTAATTAAAACTCCAACACCCAAGGAAGAAACAAAATTATTATAATCTTAATTTTTTCCCTTTCTTTATATTTTTATAGAGTAGATAGAGTAGACCCAGATATAACCTCTAATTTTTCAAGATAAAGCTTACTCTAAATATTATTAACGAGGAAGTTATTTGGCGTTTTTAAACAAATGCCCTAAAGGTATTAAGCAAAATTATTAGAATAATAAATATTGTCAGACCAATGATAAAATATACTGGTTTTCCTTTTTCTTTTTCTGGGATGACTTCTCTGACGATTGTATACAAGATAACCCCTGAAATAAATGAGTAAAGGATGTAAACCATTTCTAAGTTTAGAGAGAAAAATTCGAAAAAAAGCAACCCAATCATGACTCCTGTCAAAGCGGAGGTACCAAGAATAAACTTTAGCTTTTTCGGATGCTGATAATCTACTTGGATATCTAAATCAGTAAACATTTTATATTGACTATGAAGTCGATTTGAAACAATTGCCCGAAAAAAAGCAAATACAAAGAATAAAATCCCAGAAATGAAATCTATCAACAAAAGATTGAAAAGAATCAAACCTATAAGTAAGTGATAAGAATAATTAGTGAAAAAACGGAGTTCTTCCAAGTCTTTATTTATATGATCATGAACCTTTTGTTTTTTGCTCTCGATTTGATTTTCAAGATAAACACTTTGTTCATGTAAACTTCTCATTATTCTGGCCATATCCTTTAATGCCAATATATCCATATCTTCATGTGTAATCTCTTCACTGACTAAATTCTCCATATTTCGTTCTACCGCCTCTAAATTTTTCTCTTTGAATAATAATTCTCGAAGCTCTTTTTGAGATTTTGCTTCAACACGCTGGAGAATAAATTTTTCACTCGTGTGAATAAAACTAAATCCAATTAAGACGAAAAGATATTCTAATATGGTCAAATGTAGCGGAAATTCTGGAAGTCTCGCTTGGATCTCTGGGAGTACTACCAAGAAAAAATACCCAAGGCTTATTCCAGCAATAAATGAGATATGAAGCAAGGGAAATTTTTGCTCAAAATAATCGGAAACAAAAAACAGAGCGGCAAATATTAGTGCTAACATTAAAGCAATAAGGGGTTCAACTTCCATAATTGATATTTACATCTTATTTTTAATAAAGTTAATTTTTCTATAATCTATAAAATAAAATGTTAATAACTCAAGATCACTATGTAAAGCAGTGATTTTTATGGAATATGCTAATTTCCCTAATTTGGATAAGAAGGCTTCCCGAATTGGTTTAGGAACTTGGGCTATAGGAGGTTGGATGTGGGGTGGAAGCAAGGTCAAGAAAGCAATTAAAACAATACACAAGGCCTTAGATAAAGGTATCACTCTAATTGATACTGCTCCAGCTTATGGGATGGGAAGATCAGAGGAAATAGTAGGGAAGGCGATTGAAGAATATGGGAATCGAGATAAGATAATAATCGCCACCAAGGTCGCTATAGAGTGGGATGACGAAGAAAATGTATATAGAAATGCTTCAAGAGAAAGGATCCTTAAAGAGATAGATGATTCTCTTAAGCGTCTTAGAACAGATTATATCGATATTTATCAAGTACATTGGCCTGATCCCTTAGTCTCAATTGAAGAGACCGCTAAAGCTATGAAAGAAATTTATACCCAGGGAAAAATAAAAGCTATTGGAGTGAGTAATTTTTCCCCAGAACAAATGGAAGAATTCGAAAGATATGCTCCATTACATAGTTGTCAACCCCCTTACAATATGTTCGAACGTGGCATAGAAGATGATGTCCTTCCTTTTTGCAAAAAAAAAGACATATATCTTTTAACTTACGGTGCGTTATGCCGTGGAATGCTCTCCGGAAAGATGTCCAAGGATCGAGAATTTAAAGGCGATGATTTGAGAAATATTGATCCCAAATTTGAAGAACCAAAATTTTCAACGTATCTTAAAACAGTAGATGATTTAGAGGATTTTGCTAAGAAAAACTACAAGAAAGAAGTAATTTTACTAGCCGTGAGATGGATTTTGGATAATGGAGTTGAAACGGCGTTATGGGGTGCACGAGAACCATGGCAGGTGGAACCAGTTAACGGCATCGACGGTTGGGAAATATCAAAAGAAGATATGGACAAGATTGATGAAATTCTTGGACGATATATAGAAGAACCCATTCCTCGCCCCGAATACATGGGACCTCCAACGAGAGACGAGAAATAGATTTTGTTTCTAAGTATTCTAAAGAATCCACATCCCGACATTTTCACTAAAACGTTTTATTTTCTTTGATCCCTATATCGTACATTTTTCTTTTATTTAATTATTTCTTTTATTAAGTAATAATAATATCGAACCCTATTCTAATGAGTGAAATTAGCAAAAATAAAATAAAATTAGTTCCTCTTTCTGAGGATAACATTACCTCAGTTCATAAAATGTGTGAAAGAAATGTAAGATATTGTTCTCAACCTCTTCAAACCTTCAGAAAGGCAACCTTAAATAGTAAACAATTCATTCCTGATTTATCCATAGTGGTATTAGATGAATCTGATATGATTATAGCTTTTTTTATGGTTGTTTTTCGAAAATCAATTATATGGAAGAAAAGGAGGAAAGTAGCTGTTTTAAAATTTTTCATTGTTCAAAAAAATTGGAGATCACAAGGGTTAGGGTCCAAAATATTCTCTATCCTTGAAAAAAGGGTCAAGAAATCCAATCAAAAGAGTCTTTGGATGAAGTTTGAAGTTATGACATCAATGCCCAATTATTGGTATCCCGGATTAAATCCAAAACATACTGAAGCGTTTTTTTTCTTAAAGAAACATGGATTTAAGAAGGGAGATGAAAGGGTGAATTTATGCATTAATTTGGAAAAAGTGATACATAACCCTCCAAAAAATCAGATAGATAAGTATAAGATTTCAAGGGCGACTCCTGATGATAAAGAGGAATTGATATCCTTAGAATTTATGCCCCGGCGTTATAGATTGATTTTTTGGTCTGAAGAAATTAATTTATCTTTTCAGGAAGATCCCATAACAACCTTTATTGCGAGAGATATAAAAACAAACAAAATTATGGGGTGGGCATCACATTCAGTTCAATTTCCAGGTAGTTTTGGTCCAACGGGTGTAAATAAAAAAGCAAGAGGCAAAGGTTTGGGAACTAATCTTTTATATTGTTGTATTTGGGACATTAAAAAACTCCAAGATGTAAAGAAAGCAAAAATAATTTGGGTAGTAGGGAAGACAATCTATTTCTATTTAAGGAGCTTTGGTGCTAACATCTGTGAGATTTATTGGGCTATGAGTAAAAGAATTTAATTCATGGGAAATTATACTAAATAGAAAGCTTCATTTTATAATTATTCCTAAATGGTGGTAGATATTACTCAATTCTTAATAATTACATCAAATAAAGATACAGCTTCAAGAAATATTCGAGATAAATTTATTATTTCTAATGATTTTACCTTTGAACGACACCGCTCAAAATGGCATAATAGTCAGCTTTATCAATTAAAATCAGTTAACATACCTGAAAATACCGAAGACATCTTAAAAGAAAATCAGATTTTTTTAGGATTAACGAATAAACGTTTAGTTTTTCTTGATGATTTAAAATTAAAAGGCAGCGATATTGATCCAGATATATTGATCTTTGCGAGCAGACATAGTTCCAAGACAACCAAACCAGCCCTTCTTGTACATACTACAGGGAACTGGAGCGGAAATATTCGATATGGAGGAAGTAAGAAAAGAATATCTAAGGCTAGTGCAGTCCTTCTTCGAGAAGGTTTCTTGTCTTTAATCAAACATTCAAATAATCCAGTTTTAACCAATTTTTCTATTGACGTTGAAGTAACTCATCATGGTCCTTCAAATTTAGATATTCCCTTGATCTTTATGGAGTTGGGAAGTAGTGCAAGAGAATGGAATATCTCGGCAGCAGGACAAGCAGTCGCCAAGGCAATTATATCAACGATAGCTAACTATTGCCAGTTCAAAGAAAAGGAAGGTTTAAACGTGGGTGTAGGGTTTGGAGGCACCCATTATGCCCCCCAATTTCAAAAATTAATAAGAGAGCACGATGTTGCACTTTCCTTTATATGTCCTAAATACTTCATTAGGTATTTAGATGAGGATGTTATAACTCAAACTCTGGAGAATACCCAAGAAAAAGTGGATTATTTCCTTATTGATTGGAAGGGTCTTAATTCCAAGGATAAGGAACATTTAATACCATTATTAGAAAAGTTTGATATCCCGATTAAGAAGACCAAGGATTTTTAAAACCAGTAATGTTAATTCTGTTTTTTAATTTTTTCAAAATATTTTATCAAATTTTTAAATACAAAATTTGTGGGCCCAAACCCTTGAGTAGCAGATCTAGAGAGAATCTTGGTTAAGAAATCTCGATATTTTGCTTCTTTTGGAGGAGTAAAATTTAATTCTCTGATATTATAAAAACTACGCCAGAATTGAGTCGGCCAAGCAACTAATGGATAGAGTGATCCATCATATTGCTTTTTACCATCGGAGCTTAATTCTAAGGGATTTTTTACTTCAAATAAGTATCGACCATTTTCTTCTGAAATTGTAATAATTCCGTCTTTTTCAATTCTTTCCGTGATTGAAACAAGTTCTTCTACAGAAAGGTTTATATTTAATTTTTTAAGGTTCTGTAAAATCTCTGTATCATCAACTCCACTAAGTTTCATCATTGTATAATTTCTTGCCATTATATTATATTTCAATGGCACAGTTTCATGATCCATCTTGTTATATTGTATCAAATTTCCCAAAATCTCCTTGGCAACTAAATATTTCAGATTCGTCCTGTCTATTTTTGAATAACTCTTTTTAAATTCCTCGGACTTAAAATAGAAGTGATAAAGTCCTTCCAATAAAGATTTGATTGAATAATACCCATCAACCGTCGCATTCTCAGCTATTTTTAAAACCTCAATCCGATAATCAATATCTTGTAAGAAATCCTCTTTTTCTATGGGGATCGGTCTTACTAAATGAGGATCGGATTTAAATTGGTTTAAATTTTCATCCCATTTTTGTTTGAAACGAAATGATTGTGTTTTGGCAATTCCTGAAAGTTTTTTGATTACATCATAAAGTTTAGTTAAGAATAATTCTTGGGTTATTTCCGCCATTAGTGGTTCAAAACCAGAAAAACATTTTTTTAATCTTAATAATATAATAATCTTACTTCTTTTAAAGTTTGAAGAAAATAAAACTTATTTTCCAAAAATGTTAAAAAAATCATCAAATTAATAAAATAAAAACAGCTAAAACTCTTTTCTAATTGTTTTCTTGTCTGAATTAATAGAGGAAAAATCAATAAAACGATTTATTGGCGAGGAAAGTTATCTATTGCTTAGGTTTTGAGCATCTATAAATTATAATTTAAAAATATAAAAAGGAATAGATAATCTTTACAAAATAGTATAAAACTAGAGATGATTAAATGACAACCAAAGAAGAATTAATCGAAATGTTGAATAAAGCTCTCAAAATGGAACATCACGCCCGTATTCAATACCTAACTCATGCCCAACAGATAAGTGGTCCTAATGCAGAACCAATAATTGCTCGTTTAGAAGAATTAGCAGCGGATGAAAAAAGTCATGAAGATAAATTCAGAGAGTTGATTGGAGGATATTTAGGAGGGATTCCAACAATGGATATGGATGAGACACATTCTGCTGAAGGCTTGGAGGATATTTTAAATACGAATCTAAAAGATGAAAAGACTGCGATTGATTATTACATGAAAATTTATGATACAGTTAGGCAAATGAGGAATGAATTACCATATTCTTGGTTTCAAATGATTCATAAATTACGGGAAATAATTGCTGATGAGAATGAGCATGTTATGGAGCTTAATACGTTGAAGTAAAGAATTGCTGAAACATTTTAATTAAAAAAGTAGTACAGTTTATAAGATCTTTAAAAATCTTATCCTTCATTTTTTTCTTATTCTTTATCTTTTATCAACGATTTTTAAATTTAGTCTTAAATTATCTTAAAAAATAAAAATTAAACCCTTTTTTATGAAAGAATCTAAAATAATACAAGAAGAGCAGGAAAGCTTCTGTTCTCATACAGAAAAGGAGATCTACGAAATACCGGAGAAATTAACAAAGGCAATAAAACAAAAGAACCTAATTAAGGAGATTGCAGAAAATTTAAGCAAACGCGATATAAAACATATCTACTTAATCGGAGCAGGTACATCATATCATGCTGGTTTTGCCATGAGCTATATGTTTAATAGAGTCACAAAAATTCCCACACATACTGAATTTTCCATGGAATTTCAATATTTAATCGAACCAGTTTTAAAAGAAGAGGATTGTGTTATAGGAATATCCCAGAGCGGTGAAACCAAAGATACTATTGAATCAATAAGTATTGCAAGTAAATTAGGTTGCTTTACAATCGGTATTACTAATAATGTTGAATCGGAGTTAGCAAAAATTTGTGATTATAGCATTTCTTTAAGATGTGATGAAGAGAAAAGTGTTTTAGCAACAAAGACCTATGTCTCAGAACTGGCAATACTCGCAATACTCGCCTTAGAAATTGCTCTTTCCCGAGAAACTATTAATGAAAATGAATATAATAAGGTTATTAAAGAATTAAAAGCCATTCCCTCCCTAATTAAAAAGATCTTACCAGGTTTACATAGTCATATAAAAGGACTTTCTCAATATTTCAAATTCTCTAAATTTTGTTTTATCATCGGGGGAGGTCCCGATTATGCAACTGCAATGGAGGCATCCTTAAAGTTAAAGGAAGGATCCAGAATATTTGGACAAGCATATTCAACGGCTGAATTCCCACATGGTCCAATTACTTTAGCTGACTCAGATGTATGGATACTCGCTATGATCTCTCATGAAAAAGATCAAAGAAAAGAAAATCTCATGAATTTACTTAGACGCATTAAAGAAAGGAAGGCAACAATTTTAGGGATTTATGAAGCTGAAGACTCAGAGGAATTACCGAATTTTATTGATTTCGGAATTAGAATCCCAAATACCTTAAAAGACATTCAACCGCTCGTTATGATCTTAGCAGTTCAGCTTTTAACTCTTGAGATCGCCAAAATAAAGGGGATAAACTGCGATACACCTAAATTTTTAACGAAGGTCAGCGGAATATAACAATAAGGCTTACATCTTTTATATTTATAGGAATTCATGAAAAAGAATGATAATGATTAAGTTCAATAAATTAAATAAGTTTCCTTAGTGCTTAGGTTTTTTTGATTGAACTTCTTATTAAAAATCCTATACTAATAAACATTTTTTTATAATTCAGTCAAGTTGAAGAAAATAGAAAAAATAGATTTAATAAGTTTTATTAAACTTTCTTTCCCAATATCATCTTTCCAATCATTTTGAGAGACCCGAAAAATCCACGTTTTTTCATCATTATTTTTTGGTATAAAGCATTAAAGTCTTTTGGAGGGGGGATCTCTTTTTCTTTTTTATGAAGTTCCATTGCACCTGTACTACAATTATATGTACAATTACCGCATCCAATACATCGATCTAAATTCACGTTAGCGATACTTTCGATCATATCGATCGCACCCATGGGGCAGCGAGAAAGACAATTTTCACATCCAGAACATAAATCCGAATTGACTTGTGCGTAAAAGTTTGAAGAATAATATTCTGCAGGTTTTGGAAATTTTCTTGCCATATTTAGAACTCCACAGCAATCTCTACAGCATACACACATATAATTTGGATTTTGACTATTCTCAGGTTGTAAAATAAATCCTTCTTCTTGATATTTAGCTAAAAGCTTATATAACTCATCTTTAGAGACTTCTTCTCCATTTCCATTCTCAATTGATGTATCAGCAAAAGTATTAAAACTAATACAGCATGTTCTTACATCTGAGACTTGGCACGGTTCCTCAAGTAAGTCATGTTCTTGTCTGCAGACACAATTGACCAGAGCGATTTTATCTACGGTATCTTTAATGATATCCTTGACATTATCATAAGTTCCAACGGTATAGTCTGGACTTAGACTTTTCTCAATTGGGATGGTCCTCATTTGAGTTGGTCTATCTTTTCGATGGAACTCTTTATAATAAGTATCAAGAAGGTACTTATCAGCGATTTTAGCAAATTCCTTGTTCATTCTGTTTACTTGTAATTCAAACATCCCAATAGCCCAATTCGCAAGACTATATCTTTTAAGGTTTTTCTTCCTATCATATAATAGTCCACCGCCCATAATGGCTCCTTTTGCACTCAACCCATCTAGAAGATTTTCTAATTCCTCCTTAGAGATCTTTATGTTATTTTTAGTTAATCGTTTATGAATTTTTTCCAAGGTTTCTGGTAAGGCACTCAAGTGTACAGCAATATTAGCCTCCTCGGGGGAGAATAAACTCTTGAGTATCTTGATTTCCAATCCATCCTTATGTTCTGGGAATCCAAGGGGCATTCTCTCATCTATTTCTTTATGAAGTTGATGATATACGGCTTCTTTTTCCATTTTTGATTCACTTTCCACTAACTCATTTTATTTATTTTTATTGGATTTCGGAGAATAATATGACTAAAAAGTATATAACTCTATCTTTTTAAATTAAAGTAGGATAAAATCTCTTCTTAAACATCGCAATTAATGAATTGAATGCATAAGGAAAATCCATGATAAAGATAAGTCTAAAGATTCCTTCAGAACAGGTTTTTAGTTATTCTTTTTTCTTTTTATATGATTAAACTCTATAGTTATTATGAATTGTACTAATTTTTATAATTAAATTAGCATTAATTTGCATAAAGATTGATGAATAATAATGACCAATATCCAATTATTGAAAGTTATCCTCGATAATAGAGAACGTAAATTAATGGAGATTTTTGACAAGAAAAAAGATGTTATTATTTATGAAACTAAACAACTTGATATAGCAGATATTATCGTATCAAAAGATGTCGCAATTGAACGAAAGGAAGGAACGGATTTTATTACTTCAATTATGGATAACAGTTCAATAAATTAAATAAGTTTTTTAGAGTTCCCTTTATATAATACTAACATCTAGAGGTTTCCTTGAGGGAATTCTTTTATATTTTACTTTAGGAAAACCAATGCTTAAGGAATACCCAACTTTATGTTCTTCTGGTATTTTTAACAACTTTCTGATCTTTTTATTTTCATTAGAAAAATATGTTAGATAACCAAGTGAACATGTAGCGAGATCTAATGTCTTTGATGCAAGCATGATATGAGCTGCTGCTAATGCGGCATTTTCAGGTATACCTCCAATTTTTCTCTCACCATGAATAATGATAAGTTCAGCGTTCCAACACCAAAAATCTATACCTTGTTTAATAATTTCTAAAATCCCTTGCATTTTAGGGAAATTCTCCATCATCGCTTCATATTCTCTTGGTTTCAAATTATGTTTTAAAATTTCCCTCCCTTTTTCATTATCAGCTAATTTCACAAATGTTGATACTTGCTTAGTAATCTCTTTTGAAATTTTACTTACAACACTCTTATCTTTGAGGATCGTATAGAAAATATTTTCCGAATTACTTCCTGTAGGAGAATAGCGGGCAATTCCCAATATTTTTTCGTATAATTCTTGTGGTATTGGAGTATCCTTAAATTGCCTAATGGATCTTCGGGACAAGACTAAATTGTAGAGTTGCTCATAGCTTGGAAGATTTTCCTCCGATAATTCCTTAAGTTCAGGCAAGTCTTCATAATTTTTTAATGATATAATTTCCACAGGACATATTGCAACACAATGCCCACATTCAATACAAAACTCGACAAAATTATTAGTGAGATGTAATAAATCGTTATCCATATAGAAAAGACGTGCTGGACATGCGGCAACACATGCCTTACATTTTATACATTCCTTTAAATTAATCTCTATTAACGAATTTTCAATTTTTTCTTTATCCTTTTCAGATTGGTTCATTTTCAAAGTCTACCCTTTATATTAATTTTCTTTTACTAAACAAAAATCATAATTCTCTTCTAATAAAATAAATACATTTTATTGTTAAAGAGCCTATCTAATAAAAGTGTAAAAATGGAATCTTCAAAAGAATCTAATATTTAAATCTAATCCATAATTTAGAGTATCAATGAAAGTTGATCATTTTGCTGTAGCGGCTAACTCTGAAAAAGAGGCAGATAAATTTTTTATTGAACTTCTTAACTTAAGGAAGGTTAGAAAATTTGAAGTTGAGGCTGTATTAATGGAACAATTCTTTAATGTTGCTCGGAAAACAATATTAATTCGATATGAGAATGATAAAATAGCAGCAGAAATATTTATTACCGGCGATAATAGCAGTTCTAAAGATCTTTTTACGCATCAATGTCTTTTAGTCGAGGAAAAAGACCTATTTTTAGAGAAAGCACAAAAATTGGGATATAAATCTGTTAAAGTTCCTAGAGAAGAGAAAAATACGTATTATTTATTCATTCGAGATTCATTTGGTAACATTTATGAGATAAAACAAGAATAGTGATCTTTCAAGGAGATCGTCATTCTCAAACAAAGAATTATTCCAAAGAAAATTGAATGAATGAACAAATGTTATTTCTAATTATGATAATTTAATAATTTGGGAATAATCTTTTGGATAGATTCTATTTTTAAAAAATTGGACTATTAAAGACTCTTAAGTAATTCTTGATTAATTTTAATTAATATAAAATAATAAAACTATGGAGTAAAAAAAAAATGGGAAGAGATAAGGATAGATATTAGCGAAAGGAAGATTATGAGGCAGCTATAAGCACTTTCGCGGTTGCTACGGTTTTCACATTCGTTGGTATTTTAGCTCTTGTTTTTAACGCAATAAATATTGACTTTATAGGGATTCGTTTCTGGGGATATTTTATGTTCATTCCAGCATTCTTTATATATATCGGAGCATTTGAGCAACTTTATACTAATTATAAGTACAAAAAAGCAGTCAAAGCAGCAGTGAATGCAAGAGGGTCGGGTACATATAAACTTGAAGATATAGCTCTTGAAGTTGGGATAAAACCTAAAGATTTATTGAGAGTTCTTATCGATCTTAGAGAGAATGGGGATATTGTTTATCGATTTGATTCAGATACGGGAAATATACAATTAGGAGAAAGTGTTGAATATAAGCAAGCCATGCAATACACTGGATCCCCAAAAGATCAATCAAAAGAAGCAATTTCTGAGGAAAAGAATTATTGTGTATATTGTGGCCATAAATTAAATGGTAAAGTAAGTTTTTGTCCTAATTGCGGTTCAAAATTATAGAACTTAAGAGTTTATTTTATCTTTTATTTTTCTTTTAAACTTTTCAAATAACTCTTAATGATCTTTTTATGATCAAAAGCTATTTCTTTTTCTGAAACTTCAGAGAGTTCAATTATTTCTAATCCAGCTGCATCGGTATCTGCTTTTGGTTTTTGTTGCTTATTTTTTGGTCTACAAACAAAAGCAATTGTTACCGTGTGCCCTCTAGGATCACGGTCAGGGTCTGAAAAAACACCTAACAGCCGTTCTATTTTGATATCCAAACTTGTTTCTTCTTTAGCTTCTCTTATACAAGCTTGTTCGACGGTCTCACCAATATCAACGAATCCACCGGGAAGAGCGAGCTGTCCCTTAAAGGGAGGGTTTTTTCTACGGATTAAAACAATGTTATCCCTTTTATAAATTATTAATGCATCTACGGTTAGTAAAGGGGTCTCAGGTTTTGGCATAATGATGTAGTTTTAGGGTAATTAATAATAAATTAAAAAAATTATTCATCCCATACGGGAGATGCCAATAGATGTTCAATTCGGGTCTTTCTTCTGGCGATAAATTCAGTATTTCCATCTTTTCTGGTTAAGAGAAGTTTTTTCTCAAGATCTATAGTATTAACAACATATACCTCTAAATCACCTTTATCTAAGGTAATATAATTAAAGCAAGGACCCTCATCTGCTCTCAATTTATTACTTGTGGAAGTACCAGAAAATAAAAATGTGGTTGGACCAACTACATACGCATGAGGTACATGACGATGTCCTTGAAGGATCAAGTCAATTTGAAATAATTGAGTAAATTCTAACAGTTCTCCAGCATCCCGTACAGTTGTAAATTTCTTTCCGCTAAAAGGAGGTGGTATTAAGTGATGATGGAGGGCTACGATTCTATTTTCAAGAGGTCTATTATATTGACGACCTAACCAATCCAATTGCTCATCCCCTATTTCTCCCCAAGATATATCCTCACGAGCAGAGCAGAGCCCTACGATTATAGTGTCTTTATCTTCGAGAATCATCCTTGACCTTCTGGGTCCAATAAATCGTTCAAAAAAGATCAAACCTGAACTTTTAGCGCAGTGATTGCCAGGTACGGCAAGAAAATTCGTAATCTCTTTAATACGATTTAAATAAGGAGCAATCTCTTTATATTGTGCTTTTCTCCCCTTGTGAACATGATCTCCAGTGCTTATTACAACATCAGGTTTAATTTCTTCTATATAGCTGATTACATTTTCAATATATTCTTCTTGAAATTCACTTCCAAGGTGAAGATCGCTGATTTGAATAATTTCTACCATTTTTTATTGGGAATATATAAAGTTTAGTTTAATTTAAAAATTAATTAAATAATGGATAGGTTTGATTTTAATCTTATGATGGGCTAATTCCTATCTTATAATAAAGAGTAATGAAAAAAATTCAGATCCTACAAAACACAATTTATGTGTTAATTTAATATGTAGTGTGGAACACTTTGGATTGGAGGATATGATCGATACGTGTTTTTCGATGTCGTACAAAATCTAAAATTCCATTTTGTTGCTTAAATAATAATTCTTTATTGAAACTTTTCGAATCTACGATATTAACCTCCATTCTATGACCATCGATCGAAATTTCATTAAAACAGGGATTTTCATCAGCCCTTGTTTTTTCGCTTGATGTTGTTCCACAATAAAGGAAAACGGATTTTCCAAGATTCCAGACATGAGGACAATGTTTATGCCCCATTAAAACTAACGGAATGTTATACACACGTGTTAGTTCAATAGCTTCTCCCGCATCTACTAAAGTACTTCGTTTTATACCCGAATAAGGGACTGCGATTAAGTGGTGATGGAGAGCTAATATTCTGAGGGTTTTTTGAAATTTATTTATTTGATCAATAATCCATCGAAATTGTTCGTCATGAAGTTCTCCTTCTTGAGTTCCATCTTTACAGCTTCTTAATCCTAATATTATCGCATCTTTTTCCTCTAGTACTAATCGAGAGCGTCTTGGAGAAATATAACGCTCAAAAAATACCAACCCATTGTGTTTAGCATCATGGTTTCCCGGTGTAGCGATTAATGGCATTTCTATTTTATCCAAGTAAGATTTCACACCAAGATATTCTGATTTTTTAGCTTTATGCGTTAAATCGCCCGTACATACTACAAGATCAGGAGACCTATCATTGATATAATCAATAACATTTTCAAGATAATCGGGTCGAAAATCCGTGCTTCCGAAATGTAAATCGGAAATATGAATTAGATTAATATTCGACATAATTTTTAATAAGTTTGTTTTGGTATTTTATTTCTATATTGTATTTCTTAAGGTCTTCTAATAATTTCTCTGTATAACTATATTGAATTCCATTTAATCCCACAGATTTAGCCCTTTTTATATGATTTGCGCTATCATCAATAAACAGTGCTTGAGAGGGATCACATTCAATATAATTTAGAAGTTCATAATAGAGGTTGATGTCTCTTTTATTGGTCTCATAATCGAAGCTGAAAATATGATCATCAAATAGCTTTAGAAAATCATATTTCTTATTGAGATATTGTATTCGTTCCCTAATATTTCCGCTAAATATAAGCATCCTATATTCTTTCGATAAATCAGCAACAATTTCTTCGATCCTATAATTCGGAACATAAGAGTTAAACCAAATATGATGAATTCTATTTTTTTGACTGCTAGATATATTTAATAGAGAGGCAGTTTTTGATTCAAACTCTTCGATTGAAATCAAACCGCGCCTAATTAAATTTCCTGGTGAATCTTTTTTATTACTAAAGACATAATGTAATTTTTCATTATCAATATTATTATATGTTCTCCTAATTATATCCTTAGCTAAAACTGAGCCATTAGTAAAATAGACGCCTCCCAAATCAAATATTATGGTTTTAATTTCGAAAGTTTGCCCAACAACATTATTACTTTCTATAGAGAGCTCAGCAATACCATTTACAATATTTTCTATCATTTTCTAAGTAGAAAAAATTCGAGGATGTAATAAGGCTTCCCAACATAAACTATACTATCTATATAGATCTATATCGATAAAATAAGGAAGAAGAGAGTCAAGATTCTTTGAATTGAAATTTTTTTGGTAATTCTATATATTTAAGTCAAGAAATAAATAGAATTAACACTCTTCTGATTAGGCTCATTTAAGGTTAAGTTGCTCTTTTATAAATTCTTTGATCTTTTCTTCTCCGAGTTCTTTATTGGGAATGAAACCTTGACCATAATCGGGATTTCCACCACCTTTTCCATTGAAATTGTTTACTACCTTTCTGATGAATTGTCCCATATTAAATTCTTTCTCTTCTGAAGGTTTTGGTCCCACCATTCCCATCACCATGATACCATTTTTCTTTTTGTTAAGTAATACGGTTAGGGTATTGGGAGACATTTCTAATATTTTTTGATTAAGATTTTTAATATCTTCTTGATCAAGATTATCAAATGATTCGATAATTAAATTAAAACCATCAAATCTCAATGCTTGTTCAATAAGATCATTTATATATTCCTCATCCAATAGATTTTGCATTTTTCCAAGTTTTTCTTTTCCTTCAATCCATTCGGAATGGAGCTTCTCGACTTTCTCATAAATTTTTTCAATCCTAACATTCAAGAAATCTGAAAGCTCAGGCAAAATATCGCCTTCATACGTTTCATCAGAGCTTAATTTTAAATCCTCTTTATCAACCTTACCCGAGGCCAAGGCTTTATTAATATTTTTCCATTTTTCAAGAAGCTCTTTCACTCTTCCAACGATTTTTTCTGAATACACATCGAACAATCCCTCCAATTTCCGGAGAATCTGCTTATTTCTATTCTCTATTTGTTCAGTAGCTTTTCCAGCGGTATAAATCAACCTAACTACTCCATCTTGAATTTTTTGTGATTTGAAAATTTTAATTTTCCCTGTTTCTGAAGTGTTATTTAGATGTGTACCACCACAAGCCTCAACATCAATGTCTGGGATTTCAACAATTCGGATTAGTTTTCCTGGAACTGCTCCCCCTTGATAAATTGACATACCATATTCTCTTTCTGCTTCAGTTCTGGGCATAAATTTGAGATTTAGATCAATTGATGCATCAACAATTTCATTAGCTCTTTTTTCAATTTGCTTTAGAGTCTCCCTTGATAGATTTTCATAATGAGTTATATCTAAATGAGACCTTTCCTCTGATTTTTTAGCTCCAGCTTGATTCACATGACTTCCTAGAATTTCTTGAGCCGCCGCATTAACGATATGTGTTGCGGTGTGATGTTGGGAAAGTTGGCGTCTCCATTCCTTATCTACTTCTACTTTCACTTCATCCCCTTCTTCGAACTTAGGGTTTTCTTTTAAAACATGAACAACCCGATTATTTATTTTTATTACATTCTCAAATTCTTGACCGTCAATAGTTCCTAGATCATGTAATTGACCACCAGAAGTTGGATAGGCTACTGACTTATTTAAAATTACCTTATGATCGGTTATTTTGAGAACCTTAGCGAGATTGGACGTGTTAGTATAATCATAATAATAAAGGGATTCTGTCTCAGGAACATCTTCCAGTTCAATATCAATTTCTTGTTCTGTTGCATGAACTTGTTCGGCAGCTTCGTGCGTTTCAACTACTAAATTATAAAAATTATCAGGAATCTTAACATTTACATCAAATTTTTTAGCTGTTTCCTTAACCATGTCTGGAGAGATCCCTCTTGAATCGTAGAGCTCAATGAGTTTTTCGGTCGTAATTTCCTTATCCTTTCTAAGTAAATTATCTAAAATCTTTTCTGCCTTCTTTTTAGTCCTATAGTATTTTTCTTTTTCCACATCTAAGATTTCTTTAATTTCATCCAAATGCTCAGAAACTTCAGGAAAAAGATCTTTAAGCTCTTCAGCATGCCATCTACACACTCTGCTTAAATCGATATCCCAGTTAAATTTATCGATAAATGAAATGGCTCGTCTAAATATAACACGAAGGTTATATCCTCCGCCTACATTGGAAGGGAGTTTTCCGTCATTGATCGCGAACAGTAGCGTCCTTGCATGTTCAGCAACGGAATACATTCCAGTCATTGGCAGTATAATTTTTCTTAGATCCGCTACGTCAGTCTCTATCTTGTCTGCAACTCTTTTCCATGCTTTAGTCATATCATCTACTTCATCTACATTAAGAAGTGCAGAATATTTTGAAAATTCGTTAAATAAATCTAGATCAATATTAATCTTTGTTATTTTTTTTAACTTTGAAAGAACCTTGGGAAAAGTAGCTTCATAGATATTTGGCTTTCCTTGAGAAAACCATGCAACGCGTTCTTGACCCATCCCCATATCCAGAACTTTTAATTTTAATTCCTTGGGTCCCTCTGGGGTCTGCTCAAATAATGTATATACTTGATTAAAAAGTTCTACACCTCTACTAAAAAATTCTAAACTGCATCCAAAAGAACCTCCACCAGCCCAAGAATCCTCATGGATAGTAATTTCCTCTTTTGCTAGACCTACTCCTTCGTAGATAAAGTCATGCATATCCATAAATAGTTCTCCTTGGTCCCATTCCTCTGGAGAAACAAACTGGTGCTGTCCTATCATTACAAAGCCAGTTAAATGGGCAGGCGTAATCCCTACATTTTCTATATCATTAAAACGCAGACAAAATTGAGGGATAATTAATTTTCTTGCAGGTGGCTCTACCTCTCCTGTAATAACATATGGTTGGAATGCCGAAATTGATGCTATCGTAAATTCTGAAGTGGGATTCCATCTAGCTACGCAAGGATATCTTTTTATTGGTTCATAACCTCTGGGTTCAAGTATTTCAACAATTTTTTCCCATACTCCAATATAGGATAAACTCACTTCAGTAGGATTATTTTCGACAACTTGAACTCCTCCAATACACTGAGGGTCTCCACATACTTTTCTATCTTTATGTACTGTCCAAAAATTAGTCCCGCAACTCTCACATTCTTTTCTCATATATCCAAGATCTTTCAGTTCTTTTGTTGGAAAATAAGAATCGGGATCTTGGGAAGCAATTCCCTTGAAGATATTTTTTAATTCCTTATCCGTTTTGGCTTGTTTTAATTCTTGTTTCTGTTTCTCAGAGAGCATTTTCTTAAGACTCTACGTTATGGTTATAAATAGATTACCTTATACACCAAAATTAATCCTTTCCTAAAACTTTTATTAAAAATTGTTCAAATAAATCTGAGAAATCTATAAATAAATACGAAATAATAAATACCCGACTGAAAAATACATATGATAGAACACAATCATTTTCAGAAGTTATAATTGAGAGTTGAGAAAAAAATGTTATTAATGATTACCGCTTGGTTTCCGTTTGAAAAGTCAGCAGAAGCAAGTAAAGCGTGGACCTCTTCCCCAACATTTCCTATATATATGAAAAGGTTAGGAGACTTTAATGTGGTCAATGCTGAGGAGGGATTAAAGACATATCACATCTTAGAACTCGAAAGTGGCAAAGCAGATGAAGGTATAATGGAATTAAGAAAAGTTTTAAACCATTTTTCTAAAATAGAAGGATATCGATGGAGACTAGAGATTCTTACAACAGTAGAAGATACGATGTTAATGTTTGGTTTGGATTGAACCTTTAAATCCAAATTTATGGAGATAGTAATTTACAATTTTTATTTTTTCTATTCATTTATTTTCTATTTTCAAGACTTAGAATTATATTTTTCAGTCTGTAAAAAATCAGTCCTAAGAGATTTAAATAGTAAATAAAGTTTATTTCTTGGATCTAGCAAAAGATCCGAAAATAGAGGTGAAATTTAATGGTACATGTATTGGTTTGTATAAAAATGGATCCCGAAATAATTGACGATTTTCTCGAGGTCTATTTATCTGCAAAAGAACGAAAATATTCTGATTTCATAAAGAAATTGCACCAATGGGTAATTCCAGATTACAAAATTAAAGGCTACTCGGTTTATGAGTTTCCAGACGAGAAGGTGGTTGAAGGATTAAAAGCGATAAACAAGAGGTATTATCCTATATCAAAGTTAAAGGATACAGATATAAAATCGAAGTTCTTCTTGAGGGTGCTGAAGCTTTGAGTCTCTGGAGAAAATAAAAATTCAAACTAAATCTAAATGTCAGATCAAAATTTTTTTCATATCTTTTTTTCTTTATAGATTTAAGGTTTGGAATCGAGTATAGCCCTCTTTTGGAAAATCATAGTCAAGTAATTCGATTTTTTCGGGAATAACCTTCAAAATTAGCTTTCTTTTCCCTCTTACAATTTTTTGAGCAGCTTTAAAACCATCATCACTATCCTCAAGGAAAATGATGTGTTCTTTTCCACTAGCAGTAATTTGCATTCCTTGTATTTTCCCTTCTGAAAGTGGAGTATAAATTCCTATGCTGACAACTGGATTTTTTTTGATATTTTCAATTTTTCTCCCAGGCGTGGGTCCCATATAAATATTAAATGTCTCATCATCTGTGTAGAAGTCAAGGGGTGTTGCTCTTGGGACATTCTCATTACATGTACAGATAACTAGAACTTTTCTTTTATTTAGAAACTCCTTTATATGCTCTTTTAAAAGCTCTTCTGGCATTTCTTTATTTTTTTCACTCATAATAGTATATTCTTGAGTAATTTTAGATTAATTAATTTATTTTTGCAAAGAGTCAAAGGCTTAGATAAAATGATGCATAAAGATTTAAGTAAAAAGAGTTAAGAATAGAAATTGAAGGGTTTAAAAGAAGAAGAATTGGTAGAGAACAGAATCAACTCCAATTAGTATTCTTACGTGTTCATAAGGATTATAGAAATCAAGGGATAAGAAAAAGACTCATGGAAAAAGCCAAACAAAAAGCTAAAAAACTCGGAGCTAAAAGCCTTTATATTTCAGCAACACCTCCTTAAATACAGTAAAATTTTATTTAGGCTTAGGCTGTGAACTTGTTCCAGAAGTCAATCTCGAACTTTTTAAATTAGAACCAGAAGACATTGATCTTGAGTTAACCCTATAGGATGAAAAAATAATTAAAAACCAAAATTAGGAGACTTTCTGAAATAAGGCTTTCATTTTAAGATATGAATTGATCGTAGACAATATCCTAAAGGGTTTGATAAGAAATCGTAATCCCCTAGTTCTTCGTATCCTTTTCAGCAATTTTCGAACGTTATTGACGTATTTCAATTCCCGAAAAGAAAAATAAAGAAGGTCATAGAGATCTCCCGGGCTCAAAGTATAAGTCCTTATAACGGGTTCCATAACTGTATATCTTGACCAATTTTTAGATACCACAAGTCCTTCCGCGTCCATCTCCTCTAATGTATCACTGCCAGGAAAGGGAGTTAATATAACAAAACTTACTATATCCACATCTGTTTTTTTCATAATCTGGATTTGATTAATTATATCCGCCTTGGAATCATTCAAGTTAACACCGATTATGAGGTTCCCAATTGCGATAATATTATTTTGGTGTAAAATATCTAAGGCTTTAAGGACTTTATCGAAAGTAATTTGCTTTCTCATTTCTTTAAGACTTTCTTCATCAATACTTTCAATACCAATAAAAGCAACCCAAAATCCTGCTTTAGCCATTTTCTCAATCATTAAAGGAGCCCTAACGATATCATCGACTCTAATTTGTGCAAAGAATTTAAAATCATTGAAGACTCCTTTTTTCTTGTTTTCTATAATTTTATCACATAATTTTTCTACTCGTTTAGTATTCGCAGTTAATTCATCATCTACAAAAAAAATATCAGTAATCTCTTTATTTTGAGAAATAATTTTTAATTCTTGAATAACCTTATCAATCGGTCTACTTCTCCAAGTCCGATTATTTATTTTCCATGTCGTACAGAATTTACAGCTAAAAGGACAGCCACGTGAAGTCTCTATAGTTTCTAATCTCACTGTGAACATCTTATATTTATTATTTCTAACCAGATAACGAGCGGGAAATCTAATATTTGCATATTCTTGCTTGGACATTAAAGCTCTTTCAGGATTATGAATTACTTTTCCGTTCTTTTTATATGAAATTCCGTTAATCGATTCTGGAGATCCCTTAAAAATCAATTCTCGAAATGTGATCTCTCCCTCCCCTCTCACTATCATATCAACATAGGGATTTTTCAAAGTATCCTCCGTTTCAAAAGTGGGATGTCGTCCTCCAAATACAACGGTTATCGTTTTATTGACTTCTTTTATCACCTTAGCAATTTTAAAACTTATGTTAATAGATGCGGACACAAACACAGAAATACCTACTAAATCGGGATTAAAAGATTTTACTCGTTTTCTAATCTGTCTTAAGGAAAGGTTTTTTACTTTCGTATCAAGAATATTAACTTCAACGGGGATATCATCAAGATAAGCCGCAATATATGTTAAATTGATGGGAGGAAAATCCATATTGTAAAAATCCCATCCAATAGATCGGAAGTTAGGTTTTATAAGCAGTATTTTTTTCCATCTTAGATTTTCTCTTAAATTTTCCTTTTTATTCATTATCTTACTCATGTCTTTCTATAAAAGCTTCTTTTAAACGCTTATTTTTCGAAATGTTGTTTGTTCTCAGACTTTTTTTTAGAACATGCTTGTAGGCTTTTAAATTATTTAAAACTACTTTTCTCCAATCCAAATATGATTTAATACCTTGATACACTCTTAAGAAATTAAGCAGAAAGCGAATACCTCTCTTTCTAAGTACTCGTCTAAAAACTCTTAATTTATTTTTATAATTTCCTCCATAATAGCTAAGATAAAAAAATCCAAAAAATAGCAAATCTTTCAGCAATTCAGGACTGAAATTAGGAGTTTTGATTACAGGATTTAACCAATTAAATTGTGAATAATCTTCAGTCATTAAAAGATCTTTTTTTTTCATTTCATCATAAAAGCCTGTGGCGGGAAAGGGTGTCAATAAGGTAAAGCTTGGTAAATCAAGGGTTAAATCTTTTGTTCTTTCTATTGTTTTGAGAATATCTTTGATATCATCATCCAGATTTATACCAATTATCACATTACCCATAACCACTATATCATTTTCGTGAAGTATTTCTATTCCCTTTCGAATCTCATCAATTTTACATCCTTTTTGAACCTTTTTTAACCTTTTATTGTCTGTAGCCTCCACACCAACCAAAACTAACCAAAATCCCGCGATCCCCATTAGTTTTGTGATTTCTGGGTATTTAGCCATCGAGTCTAATCTAGCTTGAAAAAAGAAAAATAAATTCCTTCTAATCTTCCCCTCATTTTTAGCTTTGATTATTACTAAGCATAATTTCTTCATTCGCTTCATATCGACTAAAATATTATCATCCACCAAAAAAACATCCTCAATTTTCTTATTCTCTGATATTATTTCTAGTTCTTTCATGATGTTTTCGATAGACCTAGCTCTCCAGCTTCTTTTATAAACCACATTTGTACTACAAAATTTACATCCTTGAGGACAGCCACGGGAAGTTTCAATTACTTCGCAGTTTAAATTGAAAGCTTTATACTTGTTTCCTGCCACCAAATTTCTTGCTGGTAGTCGTAAAATATCCAAATCTTTGATGAAAGGTCTTTCTGGATTATGAACTATTTTTCCATTCTTCTTATATGAAAGCCCCGTAATATTCTCGGGCGATCCTTGCTTAATTAATTCTCGAAAGGTGAGTTCCCCTTCTCCCCTTACTAAAATATCTATCCATGGAGATGATAAGGTTTGTTCCACAGCTAATGTGGGATGCCATCCTCCAATTACCGTTGTAAAACCCATTCGTTTTGCTATTTCGGCATAATTAAGAACCAAACTTATCGCGCTAGTGACTGGTACTGTAAAACCAACTAAATCTGGATTTAAGTCTTCTAATCTTTCATAATATTTTTTTAGGTTGAGTTTTTCGGCTTTTGTATCTAGGATGTGTATTTTAGCAATATCTTCCACATATGCTGCGATATATTCCAAGGCTAAGGGAGGAAAAGTGGCATCATAAAAATCATATCCCACAGTTTTATAATTTGGATTTACTAAAACAATTTTATTCCATGTATTCATTATAGTTAAAAGACCTAATTTATAATCCTATAATTTATGTGATTAAAAATGATATATTGGATATTGGATTTCAAAAGAATGCTATAAATAAATATTTATTGAAAGTTTGATGATAATGAAAAGAGAATCACAAGGAATTCTCGGCTCTTTTAAAAGCTATTCTGACATTTCTTTATTTTATTCACTCATACGAGTATATTCTTGAGTAATTTTAGATTAATTAATTAGTTTATTTTTATGATTTTATATAAAAACAGCATTTTGGTTAGAAATAAACTATAAAGTACCAAGATTATAAGAACGTAATAAAGAGAGAGAGAAAAAGAAATAAACTAAATTTTAAATGCATCTTTTACATAAGGACTTACAGGTCCTCTTCCCAATGCCATAATTTTGATTTTAGATCCTAAGGTTGGGTCCATACTCGTTCCAAATTTTAGTTGTGCCTCATCTGGAATTTCTCTCGATATGGTTGATATGATATTATCTATATTAGATAAAGTAAGGTGATGATCACTGGATACGGACACAAGACATTTGTCCACTTGCTCAATATCGGGCTTTAATAAAGGGTTATGTACTGCAAGTTTTGATTTATTTATAAGATCGGAAGTTTCTCCGAATGATTCGGTTAATCCAATTAATCCCGTGGGATATTTCCCTTGCTTTTGAAAAACCTTCTTAACATCCGCAAAGTCAATATTAACTAAGCCGCAATTATTTATTAAGTTGGTAACCTCCTTAATAAATCGAACAAGTACCTCATCCATTATTTTAAAGCATGTTAAAATGGGAGCATCCGGAACTATCTGTAAAAGGTTATTATTGGGTATTGGAATAATTGAATCTGAAAAAGTTGCTAAGTCTCTTAAACCTCTCATCGCTCTATACTTTCTTTCTGATCCCTCGGAATCGAAAGGAAGTGAGCAGAAGGAAACTACCATGGAGCCATTTTTTTTTGCTTCTCTGGCTACGACTGGAGCTGCTCCAGTACCGGTACCTCCTCCTAATCCGCAAGTTAAAAATACAATATCCGCATTTAAAGATTGAGCTATTCTTTTTGAGTCTTCTTCTGCGGCTTCTTGACCCATGGTTGGGTCATTTCCAGAACCTAATCCATTGCAAATTTCTTTTCCAATTAATATTTTTTTGGAGGAATTAGAATAATACAAATCATGGGCGTCAGTGTTAATATTTAATGTATCAGTGTCTGAGATCCCCACATCTTGTAATCTTGAAACGGTGTTATTTCCTGCCCCTCCTACGCCGACAACCAATGATTTAATCCTAAGGACATTTAAAAGATCTGATAAATATTCATCATTATCGTAGCTTTCTTGGGATTTATAATTCTGTTTATTCATTCGAGATAATTGTTTAAATCGAGATCTTACACTGGATTTTGGATTCAGTTCAGAGGGAGGAGTTTCAGTATAGTTAGGGAGCATTTTCTGGTCTTTGTTAAATTTTTCCAAGTCAATCACATTAGGTTTTTTATTCTATATATGCAAATATTACCATCATAACATTTTGAAATTATATATTATCTGAGTATCACGCTTTTAGAGCTCTTTATTTTCTATAAAATTGAAGAAAACAAAAAAATATTCTAAGATAATTATTTAAGATTGAGTATCCTAGCTTTTCTTAATAAGAAATTTGTTGAGATCATTTTATGAACAAAGAAAATATAGCTTTTATGCCTGCTTTTGTAATGGCAGAAGAAATAAGATCACAAAGTATTACTTCTGAAGAACTTACCGAAATCATGATTGAAAGGATTGAGAAGTACAATCCCAAATTAAATGCATATTGTACCACCACTTTTAATTTGGCAAGGGATTTAGCTAAAGAGGCAGATAGAAGGGTAAAGGATGGAGAGAATCATGGACTCTTAAACGGAATTCCAGTCTCAATAAAAGATCTTGTGTATACAAAAGGTATTAGAACAACTTTTGGTTCAAAAATCTATGAGAATTTTGTCCCTGATACTGATGATGTTATAGTAAAAAGGTTAAAGAAAGCTGGTGCCGTCATTTTGGGAAAGACTAATACCCCCGAATTCGGTTTCAAAGGCGTAACAGACAATGTTCTCTTCGGAGCCTCCAAAAATCCTTGGGACTTGAATAAGACAACCGGAGGATCGAGCGGAGGTGCAGCGGGGGCAGAGGTTAGTGGATTGTGTACTATCGCACAAGGATCCGATGGAGGAGGATCAATTAGAATTCCAAGTTCTTTATGTGGTTTGTATGGATTAAAACCTACCTTTGGAAGAGTCCCGCAATATCCCAAGGAGCTAATTTTTGGGGAAAGTCTCAGTGTAAAAGGACCCATCGTTAGATATGTTAAAGATGCTGCTTTAATGCTCGATATAATTAAAGGATCCTTTTTAGGTGATCGACACGCCCTTCCCGATGAAAATAATGACTATCTTAGTATCGTGGATGAGAAACCAAAAGATTTAAAGATAGGATATACACTTGATTTAGGTTATGCTAAAGCTATTGACAGACAAGTGGAAAAATCCATATTAGATTCTTTGGATGTATTTAGGAAATATAGCTGGAAAGTGGAAGAAATTAAAATGAAATTGAGGAAACCAGAATTAGTGTTTTATACTCTATGGATTTCTAAGTTAGCTTATGAATTGAGTCCAAAATTAAAAGAATGGGAAGATAAAATGGATCCTGACCTTATTAGGCTTGTTAAAGGAGGTATGGGTTATGATGCTTTTTCATTGATAAGAGCGATGAAGGCTAGAAAGGAAATTTACGAGAAATTCTATAAGATTTTCAAAGATATCGATATTCTTATTACTCCCACGACCGCAGTTCCTGCATTTGACTTAGGAATTATGTTTCCGAAGAAAATTAATGAAAAAAATGTTTCTCCTACTGCTTGGCAAGCTTTTACTTTTCCATTTAATCTTACTGAACAACCTGCAGCTTCAATTCCTTGTGGATGGTCAAAAGAGGGATTACCGATTGGGATGCAGATTATTGGAAGAAAATTCGATGAAAAGACGATACTCCAAGTTTCAAAAGCTTTTGAAGAGGCAAAACCTTGGCAGAATAAAAGACCAAATTTAGATTACAATTAAATTCTAAAAGAATCTGAATGTTCAAGATCTAAGATTATTGTACCTTATTTATTCCTTAATTAATCTTTTTTTTTGATTATTATTTCTGTATTTTGAGAAATTACAATTTCGAAAGATGATTGCTCTTAGGTTATTAATTGTTTCTTTTATTTTTCCCTATTTCGAAATAAAGAGGAGATAAAAAACTTTTTTAATATCTTCGTTCAAACTATATTTATTTCATTTTGCATCTTTTTCTTGTGAATATCACGAAATAAGCTATTAAAATAATATTTATAAGACCAAATTTTCTTGTTATTAATACTACTAAAAGGGTCAAAAAGAGATGGAATCAAATAAATATCAGTTCAATAATAACGACTCATCGGGCAGAATAAACGAGGAAAGTAAGGTAATTCAAGTGAGAGCGATTATAACTTGCCCAACTTGTGATTATGAAAAGAGTTTTTTGAATAAATTCCATCGTAGAGAATTAGAGATTTTAATTCCTGCAATTAAAGTGTTTGATTGGCTTGTCTGCGATTGCGGTGAACTGCTTGACCTGAATTTAGAATTCGAGATTTAATTCGTTTTCAAGAATGATATTGAATTGAGCCGATCTTAATTCCTAATTCCTCTATTAGATTCGGGTTGGCTAAACTCGCTCTGGACACCGTAGTTCCTGCGATCTCAACCAGTTCGACAATTGCTACAGGGATATAATTGTGTCCGCTTATACTCCATTCTAAATCCTTCAAAATAGAGTCTATCTCTTCTGCGTTAAATATTTAGTATATAAAATCATTTTCCCATTTCGGGAAATTTTTTTAAATTTTCAATATATTCAAACAGTCCTTCTACAAAGGAATCAGCATATTTTAAGGAATAAAGGGAGAGGTAATCATAAATTTCTTTTATGTCCTCTTTAGCTATAGGACTAAATTCAATATCTACCATTTTTAAGAAAATATAAATAATTCTCTTTCATTTAATCTTTGATTCCTTCTCGCTTCGCCACTGTTTAAGTAAATTTTTCATTTCAGAGAGTTTAGAGGTGTTGCTACCCTTTTCAATCTGTTCCTCCGCTTTTTCTAATTTTTGAAGGACAAAAAGACGATACTGTAAATCTTCTAGAGTAAAACCTTCAGGCATTCTTTCAATAAGATCGTGCAATTCCTTTTTGGTAATATTACTCATATTTAATCACTATTATTCATTTAGTTATTGAAAATTCATCAATAACTTTTTTAATATTTTCCATGATTATAATTAAATTATAAATTAATTAAGAAATTGAATATTCTTTTATGAAGAGATTGATATATAATCAATATTTTTTGAAAAATATTTATCATCGAGAATTATTCTCCATTAAACTTAATTCCTCCATAGGTTCCTCCACCACCGGGCACATATTCAATCTCATTATTTCTAAATGCTTTTATCACGGAAGCGATTTTATTATTAATTTTTTTTATATCGTTAATTGGTTTTTCAATTAAGATCTCAAATTCTGGACCTAGATCGTTGATCAATTTATTATAGAGCCTATCTACTGTCTTGCTAGAAGTACTTTTTATCCCCTTAACTGCCCGACCAATATCGTATAGAGGAATGGCATTGATATAATTTGGACGATGGTCAGGGTGTTTGGAACTCTTGAATGTGGAAATTGTATCCACTCGTTCGCTTACCCCTAATTTTACTTTATAATTCTTACCATACTTTTCTTTACATGCAGGACATATAATTTTATTTTTAGCAACTTGAGTGATATAGTTTTCTTGCGCTGTTTTAGGGTTATTTTCAAAAAATATAATAAAACTCTCCGTAACCGAATATTGGCTAAAACTCATAGGAATATTCTTTTTTGTTTTTTTGAATAAAATCCGTCGACGACATTTTCCGCAGAACATTTTATAATATTTTCCAAGTTTTGGATGAAGTCCCACATTTAAAATTATTTTTCTTCCATCTTTTCTTTTTAAAGCTAGCAGGAATTCTTCAAAATTAGGTGCATCCATTAATATTTTGTTAAATTCTCTTCCTAATGAACGTGGACTCTGAGAATGAGCATCACTATTACTAAGAAAAGATATATTATGAAGGTCTTCAATTCTATCCGCTAAATCGGTATTAGCAGATAATCCAAGCTCTAAAAATAAGACTTTCTTGTAAGAATCTTGATAACATTCCTCAAGGGATTTAAATTTATTTTGGCGAAATATTGCTCTAAAAGGAGTAAACGCATGAGCAGGTCCAACAATAGCATTGGAATCTGATATTATATCAACGAGCTCTGGAGGAGATAGATTTACACGCGGTCTTCCACCCCACTCATTTGTTATGTTTTTTGAATGGGGCTCGAGATTTTTTTGAACTTCTCTCACCGACTCAAAATCTGGGAAATAGACTACGTGGTGTATACTTTCCTTATCTTCGATCTCGGACTGTAATATAAAACTTAATTCTTTATAAGAATAGATATCATTGTTTTTTTCAAGGTTTTTCTCCATATATTTAAGCCAGTCTGGTTGTAGGATATCCCCCGTTCCCAGGAGATCTAACCCTTTCAAACGGGCAGTCTCTAACATCGTATCTAATTTCAAGGATTGAGAGACTGCAATCGAATGCGGACTGTGAATATGAAGGTCAGAATTAAATTTTTTCATTTTCAATGACTAAAATTAAGTATTGAATTATAATAACCTCAGTAATATTTTTTTGTATTAATGCTTTGGTCAATGAATCTTAATATATATCCAAAGAAGAATTAAATTAAGTTTAAATAAAGGAAAAAGTTGTGGTACCATAAAAAATTTAAACACGATTTCAACAAATTAAATCATTCATAAGCCGTTAAATATGTATATCTTGCAAGATCAAAACGGTCAACTTTCAGATCCTCCGATTCTGAATTTTCTTTAGCAATGAGGGGAATTTTGACGACTAACTTGTTCTTATCGAAATAAATGTTGTCATATACAATGTTCTTTTTTTTATCAAGATCAATAAATTTTTTCATTAAAACACCTTCCAATTTTTCTTAATCACTTGTTAAAGGAAATTATAGGGAATTAATAAAGCTATTTTATATAAAATATACTTTTATATATATTTCAAATAAACTCTATAAGATTTTAGATAAATCAGTTTATAAGCTATTAATAAAGATATTAACTGAGGAAAATTTGCAATCAAATTCGATTTAAGTAAAGAAAAAAGAAAACAATTCAGTTTTTTGATAGTTTGGTGGCATTAAGGATGAAGTAATGTGGCTTCAACTTCAATATCTGGACCTTTTAGAGCATTACTTACAGGACAAACTTCCTTAGCTTTTTTGGCGATTTCTTTAAGCTTATCTTCTTCGAGACCCTCCATTTGAACTTCTGTATTTATTACAATCTTAGGAATTACAAAACCTCCTTCAGATTCTTCAATCGTAACTCTTGCTGTTGTACTAATTTTCGGATCCTCGAATCCTTCTTTACCTAACACGAGTGCTAAGGCCATAGAATAGCACCCCGCTTGGGCGACTGCTATTAATTCTTCAGGATTGGTTCCCTTTTTATCTTTAAATCGTGATCCCGCAGAATATTTTGCTTTTTTAAGTGCTCTTGACTCTGTTGTAAGTACTCCTTTTCCTTTCATTAATGGACCTTGCCAAACAGCTTCTCCCATTCTAGTTGGCATTCAAAATCAACTCTTAGTTTATATTTTTTATTATTTTTTGATTTACATAAAAATGTTTAGAACTTGTTTTAACAATTGGGATTAAAAATTATAAATAAAACTCGATCGGAGGAATTGTACTTATTCAATCTTTATTGGGACTTTAATCAATTTTATATTCTAATGCGTCATGTTCAATGTGATTGGATTGGGATTACATTAAAAACCATTAAAGAAAAGGAATTTAGTAGAGAAAAAGAAGGAAGGTTGAAAAATTTTGAATCCCGTAAAAAATTACACGATTCATTATTCACTATGTAAACAAATAGGTTTTTGAATCCCGTAATCCTATATCACGCGATTCTGACCTCATCTGTATATCTTTCAATGGGAAAGATATTCACATGGTTAAGAGAATCCTTAACAGATTCCCATTTCCTATTATTAGAAGATATTCAGCATTTAAAAAAATTATCAAAATAAAATATATTCCTCTATATATAATAAATAGAAACTATATTTTTTGAGAGAAGTATAGGTATTACTAAATCAGAAGAATAGAGATAAAGAATAAAGGAAAGAACTTAAGGTTGAATCCCGTAGATCAGTTATACGCGATTCTGAGAGCAATATAAGTACAAATAGGTATATTATTAGAGCTTACCTCTAATCCTATAACCTCATTTGCCATCTTTCCTTTAAAGAAAGACTTTTATATTGACCATAAATCATTATTGCTAGAATGCAATACTTATGGTGGAATCTTGAAAATACAAGTTTCCTTTTATATCAATATAAAAATAGAAATATTTAAATTTGTCGGTTGAATCTTAAAAAATTTATTAGAAATTAAGTAAAAATGGATAAAGATATCATAAAAGATTTTTAATATCTATAAGTTTGGAAGGTTTTAAAGATTCTATTATAATTCCAAGAAACATAAATTGGCAATATTATCCTCATCGTGAGTTTAGTAATTAGAATTTCAAAGATTTTTGATTCAGAATTAAAACATAAAAATTGGACTCATCCAAATTTAAATTATATATTCTCATTTCCTAAGTAACTAAAATTAATTTAAAAGTGATAAATGTGGAAAATAATGATAATGATGATAATCATGATAATGAGAAATTTTGGTTTCAGAAAATAAAGCAATACTGGCAAATGTTTGTGCTTATGATTATAGCCGGAATAATAGCTATAGCGGGGGCAATAATTGTACTTATTTGGCATATGGAAACCTCTCCCATAGGTTTACAAGGTACCGCCACGATCGGTCAATGGACATTGGCGTGGGTATGGACTTTCTTCATAGTTCTTATATTATGGGAACTTTTGTTTGTTGGTGTTCCAGCAGGTATAGCAGCTGGATTAGTATATTATTTCTGGTGGAGGAATTTACCCGAAGAAGAAAAAGCGGAATTTAAAAGCAGAGAGAAGAAAGATAAACGCGCGAGAAATGGAACAGGAGCATTTAATATCCTTCTATTTATTGCATATTCAATTTATATGTTAATTAATGGACATTTTAATACGCCTTTCGGCGATATGCCCTACAGATTTTGGATATATGCTTGTTTCCTGACAATAGGATGGCTTCTTATCATATTTGGTATTCCTGCCGCGATAATTCTCACTATTGTATACTTTAAAGTGTGGCGTAAAAAATAGTTTAAATTTCTTTTGTTAACTCTTTTTATTTTATTTATATTTTTGAATCTAAAAATCTATTTAATCAAGAACTATCATTTTATCTTTGGTTTGTTCAGTCAACAAAATTCGAAAATACTGATTGTCCTTATAAAAGACTTTCTCAAGTTTTCCTTCAACCAAAACTTTCTCCTGTTCTCTTGCTTGCTCACAGAATCGACCTCTGAAAGAATTGATATATCGTAAGTTTTTTTTCACTTCATCGAAATTTATTTCTTTAGAAATGGCTAAAATCTCGAACGGGGCAATTTTATATTCACAAGGAGTAAATATTGAATAGTTTGCATCTATAATCTTCGCTTTTGCTTTGATTCTCCCGAAATCTTTATATTTATAATCATAAAATGTCCCTTTCCAATCTTCAGGGCTTTTAAGATATCTTATAAAAAATTCCCTCTCACGATATTTTCCTTGATGTAGTTTTCTTTTTTCGGTTTTTAAAAAATCTTCAAACGCGACACCAGAACCCCCAGCTCTCCATTGATAATGTTCCTTATATTCGTGGAGTGTATATTTCCTTAGATCATTCGAATCTTTATTAAATAAATTATCTAAATTAGATTGAAAATTTAAGCTATTCTCTGTGCCATAGATAATTAAATCAATGTCTGAATCCTCTTTATTTAACCCAACCATAGGAGAGCCAGTAATTCCAATCGAATCCTTGGGAAAATTACTTTCTTTGATAAATAGATTACATAAATCTAAAGAATCTTGCTCAATATTCGAGTGTGTTTCTTTATTTTCTAATTTTTGAAAATAGTTTCTTGGGGTATAAATTTGCTTAACATCTTTAATATATACCCCTTGTAACTCGAGATCTAATTGAGGAGAATAAAAGAGATATTTGGGATAATTTTTTCTGAGGAATTCAAACCTTTCCTTCAGTTTGTAAATCTTTTTATATTTTAATCCCTCTCTAAGCCTATCTCCTTCAGAAGTGGGATAAAAACGGATAAAACATATTTTCCGATCTTTTGGATGGTGTATCCCTTTAATATCAAAAATAAGATTCTCCTTAGTTTCAAGATAATCACCTTCAATTCCTTTTTTGAAATTCATTTCGATTTCAGTAAGAATACAGTTATTTGGAGGGATTTTTAAACTTAATTGAGTCTCTTAATTTTCCAATAGTGGTATTTAATTCACTATAAACATTATATGGATGAATACTTTCATAGCTTTCAATTTTAAAATCAATGTCGTAATCATCTTTTAACTCTGAGAAGTTTTTTAGTATGAAATTTTTTGCCATATTTCTAATAACATCTTCTGAAAATAAGGGATTTAAATGTGATGTTCTAATTAATTCAGCCTCTTCTGGACGTTTTAAAACACTCTGAATCTTTCCACTCATCGATTCTTCTATTACTTCTATTAGATCAAGTATATCCACAGTAGATTCTGCAGGATCTTGAATCTGTAATTTAATTGTCCCTTTGGATCGCTGATTATGAGATGCTAAAGGCAAGATTTTAAGTATTTTTTGAAGATCCACTTCAGATATATCGATATCAGTTCGATTCCGAATCACTTGTTCCGAATATTCCTTGCTCATCGATTTACCGCAAGGACAAACAGTAGCAGAAATGGCATGAGCTCCGATAAAGTATTCATAATCTATTTCCTGATTCTCTTTTTTAGTACCATTTACCTCTGTAAGAACTTCATAAGACTTTTGAATAGTTCGATGGCTATTTTCTTTCAAAGCGATAACAACCTTCCCTTCCAGCTTGACTTCAACTCTGTTTGTATAATTATGTCGTTCAAACAACTTTTTGGCTATTCTATCTGCAACAGTTTCTATACCAGAAGCGGGTTTAAACACTACTTCATTAATAATTTCTTCTATAGTTTCTGAAGTTCGAGACATGTGTATGCCACGTTGTTGAGAAGGTAAGGAAATTAATGCCGAAATCGTAGGATAAAAGGAATACTTTCTATTCTCTTGGACTATATCTACCTTCTTTTCAACTTTGATAATGCCGACTTTATCAATTGGGATGCTAATAATTGATTCAGAATCTTGGAGATCTCTTTCAAATTGACTATTAATTTCAAACACCAAAGATATAATCTTTTAAGTAATTCTCTAATTTTTAAAAGGTTTAATCAATTTTATATTTTATAATCATTATTACCTTCTTTATGAATTTTTTGATCCACTTAAAATTCGGATTATATGCATTCTAAAAAAGTTTATAGTAAATATGGTTTAATTGGTGAGAATTTAACTCCAAAACAAAATATCGAGATAGAAATATCAAGTGGTGGAATAATTTCAAATTATAAATGTGAAAAGATAAATCGAATTTAAGACAAAAAATGGAGATTGAGATAATATATATTGTTATATTTTTTTATATAACTCAATTCTTCTGATCATAAGACAAAAATCGGCAGATAAATCAAGAAGAATATATGGAGGTCTCCTAAATAGAAAAAATCAAGTAGAAAATTATAGAAACCTCGCAGTTATAGCAGAAAGAGTATTTTCGGTTCTCTAAAGGACATTTTATCCTTTAAATAGTGGTTTAAAAGATCAAAGAGATCTTGGGTCTGCTCTCTGTTAAAGATCATAATGTTTTCACTCGTTTTAAGTATGAGGGTATTTTCAGCCTCTTTTCTTATTATGATATGCTTAGGTTCCCCATGAAACTCCCCTATTACCTTACTCTCTATAATCGTGCCTTTGATAAACCCCAATGATGAGAAGGATATCTCTGAAATGAAGCCCAAGCGTTTCTCCTTGCGAATCCTATAGAGGATCAATAAACCATCAAATCCTTTCTATTTTTTTAATTAAAACCGAATTTGTTCTAAACTTATTCTATAACTTAAGCGATTTGAAAAGCTTATGTAATGA